>JAEULC010000444.1 GCA_016792605.1 Rhodospirillales bacterium | reverse complement strand
CGCGCCCGCATGTTCTTCTTTGTTGCGCCGTCCCGCGAGTGCGCCATTATGAGACACTTGTCTCACGGGACCGACGAAGAGTAGATGCAGGGTTTCCGGCCTGTCAATGCGAATTGAGACGCGATGACCGCTGACGTAGTTTCCCTCCGCGACAACGGACGCGAGCGCAACGCGCGAACGCGCCAGAAGCTGCTCGCCAGCGCCATGACCCTGGTCGAGCGCGGCCGCGTCCCCTCGATCCCGGAGATCGCGCTGCATGCCGGGGTGTCGCGCGCCACCGCCTATCGCTACTTCCCCAGCCGGTCGAAGCTGATCGCCGCTGTCGTCACCGCCAGCCTGGAGCCGGTGCAGCATTTCCAGCCGAACGCGGCCGACGGCCGCCAGCGCCTGCGCGAGCTCTTCGCCCAGACCTTCCCGCAGTTCAAGGAGTTCGAGCCGCAGATGCGCGCGGCGCTGCAATTGTCGCTGGAGCACCAGTCGCTGGAGCGCGCCGGCCTGCTCGAGGAAGAACCCTATCGCCGCGGGCAGCGCCGCGAGCTCCTGCGCCGCGCCGCCGAGCCGCTGCGTCGCAAGCTGGGGCCGAAAGGGTTCGACCGGCTGCTGAAGGCGCTGTCCCTGCTCTACGGCATTGAACCCTATGTCGTGCTGAAGGACATCTGGGGCTCGACCGACCAGGAGGTCGAGGAGATCACCCGCTGGATGGTCGACGCGATCTTCGGCGCCTTCGTCCAAGGCAGCGCGGGCAAGTAGGCGCCGGCTGCATTGCGAAGCCGTCCCCGATCGGATACCGGTTGGGCGGTCCACGCAGCCGGTGCCCGACTTGAACCTCAAGCAGTTCGAAGCGTTCTACTGGATCGCGCGCCTCGGCAGCTTTCACGCTGCGGCGCGGCACCTGCGCGTCGCCCAGCCCTCGGTTTCGGCGCGCGTCCGCGAACTCGAGCGCCATCTCGGGATCGCCCTGTTCGACCGTTCCGGCCGCAATGCGCGGCTCACGCCCCAGGGGCGCGAGCTGATCGCCTATGCCGGGCAGATCCTGTCGCTCGCGGGCGAGGTCGAGCAGCGCATCGGCAGCCGCGGCGCGCTGGTCGGCCGGGTGCGGATCGGCGTCACCAGCGTGCCGGCGGTCACCTGGCTGCCGAAGCTGCTGCGGCGCGTCGCCAAGGCATATCCCGGCGTCGATCTCGAGTTCACGGTCGACTCCAGCGAGAACATGCGCCTGCAGCTTCTCCACGGCGAACTTGACATCGCATTCCTCGCGGGCCCGCTCTCGGACCCGAGCCTGACGACCGAGTCGCTCGGCGCCGTCGCGATGGCCTGGCTGTGCAGCCCGGGCCTGGCCCTGCCCGAGGGCCCGTTGACGCCCGCTGACATCGCCGAGGTGCCGATCATCACCGACGTGCGCGGCAGCTTCCTGCACCAGATCGCGCTGGACTGGTTCAACCGCGGCAACGCGGTGCCGCGCCGCCACCATGCCTGCTCCAGCCTGCCGACGCGCCTGCTGCTGGCCCGCGAGGGGATCGGCGTCGCCATCGCGCCGGCGCCGGTGGCGGCGCGCGAGATCGCCGAGGGAAGCCTGCGCCTGCTGGTAGCCGAGCCCGACCTGCCCGCGCTCAACTACGTCATCGCGGTGGCCGGTGGCGCGCTGGCGCCGCCAGTGCGCGTGGTCCTCGACCTCGCGCGCGAGACGCTCGCTGCCGAGCCGAAGTTCGAGATCGCCGCCCTGCCGCGCAACTAAAGTCCGGCGGAAACATCAGCCTATCGCTTATGATAGTGCAAGTTGATCGATCGCTGTAATTTCACGCTTTTCTGAATAATATACTTGACCATTAGGCGTTTCTGCTCGGAACTATCGGGACTTCTGGCGACAACCGCGATTGGGGAGAAAGCGATGCGCCATGCCCTCATGATCGTCTCCGTCACGCTGATCGGCGCGCTCGGCACGCCGGTTGCGGCGGCCGAGCTTCGGATCGGCTATTCGTCCGACATCACCACGCTCGATCCGGCAAACCATCGCAGCCGCGTCACCGAGGGCGTCATCCACAACATGTACGACGCGGTCGTGACGCGGACCGACGACATGAAGGTCGTGCCGGAGATCGCGCAGAGCTTCACCCAGATCGACGCCACGACCTACGAGGCGAAGATACGGCCCGGCATCAAGTTCCACGACGGCAGCGCGCTGACGGCCGAGGACGTGAAGTACACCTTCGACCGCCTGACCAAGGACAACGCGATGGGCGGCCAGACCAGCCCGCGCAAGAGCCTGGTCGGCCCGCTCGCCGAGACGATCGTCGTCGACCCGCTGACGGTGCGCTTCAAGCTCGCGAATCCCTGGCCGATCTTCAGCGCCTACCTGCCGTTCAACCAGGTGGTCAGCAAGGCCTTCACCGAGAAGGCCGGCAATGCCGGGATGGCGACCCAGGCGATGGGATCAGGCCCGTACAAGCTGGTCGAGTGGCGACGCGGCGACGCGCTGATCATGGAACGCTTCGCCGGCTACTATGGCGGCGCGGCCGATATTCCGCCGGTCGGGCCCGCCAAGGTCGACCGCGTCATCGTCCGGGTCATTCCCGAGCCCGCATCGCGGGTCGCCGCCCTGCTGGCCGGCGAGGTCGACCTGATCGACGAACTGCCGCACCACGCGATCAAGCAGGTCGAGGCCAATGCCCGCACCCAGGTGCTGCGGACCAACGGCACGCGCAGCTTCTTCATCGACCTCAACAACAAGAAGCCGCCGTTCAACGACGCGAAGGTGCGCCAGGCGGCGAACCATGCCGTCAACCGGCAGCTCATCATCGATCGCATCCTCAACGGCCTCGCCGTGCCGCTGGCGACTCTCATCAGCCCGGATTCCTATGGCTACAACGCCGCGCTGAAGCCGTATGCGCATGATCCGGCGCGCGCCAAGGCGCTTTTGGCCGAGGCCGGCCACCCCAACGGCGTCGAGGTCACGATCGACGTGGACAACGCCTTCAAGGAACAGGCCGAGGCGGTGGCGGCGTCGATGGCGCCCGCCGGGTTTAAAGTCAGCGTCCGGCTGTGGGAGCGCACCGCCCTCACCGACATGTGGAAGGATCCAGACAAGCACGACCGCCAGATGCAGTTCCGGTCCTGGGGCGATGGCGCGCTCGATCCGGTCGGCATCTTCGTGCCCGTCCTCAAGAGCAAGGATCGCGGCAATTTCTCGGGCTACAGCAACGCCGAGGTGGACAAGCTGCTGACGGCGGCCGATACCGAGATGGATGTCGCCAAGCGGTCCAAGCTGTACGAGGACGCCCAGGCGATCATCCACCGCGAGGCCCCGTTGATCTACCTGTGGCTGCCGCAGGATGTCTATGGCGCCAGCAAGCGCCTGCAGGGCTGGAAGCCGTCGCCGCGCGGCATCATCAAGCTGCACGACGCCAGCGTCCAGGGCTAGCCCGCGCCCGCGCAGGAGCCTGCTTCCGTGAGCCCCCTCCGCCTGGCCGAGCGGTTGCTGCAGTTGATACCGGTGCTGCTGGGCATCACCGTGATCGTCTTCTTCATGATGTCGCTGACGCCCGGCGATCCCGTGGAGCTGATGCTGGGCGATGCGCGCGCGACGCCCGAACTGCGCGAGTCCCTCCGGCGCGACATGGGCCTGGACAAGCCGGTGCACGAGCGCTTCGTGCTGTTCCTCGGCAATGCCGCCAGCGGCGAGTTCGGCATGAGCTTCCACCATCGCCGGCCAGTGTCGCAGGTGATCTGGGAGCGCGTGCCGGCGACCGTCGAGCTGACCCTGGCGTCGATGACCATCGCCCTGGTCGCGGGCATCCTTCTGGGCGTGCTGGCGGCGGTCCGGCGCGACGGCTGGATCGACCGGGTGGCGACGGTGACGTCGCTCGTCGGCGTATCGATGCCGGGGTTCTGGTTCGGCATCCTGCTGATCCTGCTGTTCGCGGTGACGCTGGGCATTCTGCCGGCCTCGGGCCGGATCGACTACGCCGGCGAGGTGCCGTTCGTCACCGGGCTTCTGCTCGTCGACACCCTACTAGCCGGCCGGCTCGACAGCTTCCTGGACGCGCTGCGCCACCTGATCCTGCCCGCGACGACTCTCGGCCTGGCGATGGCGGCGCTGCTGATGCGGGTGACCCGCTCGGCCATGATCGAGGCGCTGGCCCAGGACTACGTCACCTTCGCCGAGGCCAAGGGCCTGTCCCGGGCGCGCATCCTGTTCCGGCACGCGCTGAAGAACGCCCTGATCCCCACCGTCACCGCCGCGGCAATCGAGACCGGCACGCTGCTCGGCGGCAACATGATCGTCGAGACGGTGTTCGGCTGGCCCGGGCTCGGGCGCTTGGTGGTCGAGGGCATCTTCACGCGTAACTACCCCCTGGTGCAGGCGGCGGTGCTGCTCTACGCCATCACCTACGTCCTGCTGAATCTCTGCGCCGACCTTTTGTACGCGACGTTCAATCCCCGGGTGCGGCTGTGACGGCGGAAGCGATGGAGGGAGCGGCACGCGCCGCGCGCGCGGATTCGATCCTCGCCGCCAACCTGCAGGATTTCGCCCGCAACCGCGTGGCGCTGGGTGCAACGGTGGTCGTCGCGCTGTTCGCGCTGATGGCGGCCTTCGCGCCCTGGATCGCGCCGCAGGATCCCTATGCCTCCGACCTGTTCCGCCGGCTGCAGCCGCCGGCCTGGATGGAAGGCGGCGAGTGGGCCTATCCGCTGGGGTGCGACGCCCTCGGGCGCGACATCCTGAGCCGGGTGATCTACGGGTCGCGCGTGTCGATGTTCATCGGCGTCGCCGTGATGCTGATCGCCGCCACCGTCGGCGCCCTGGCCGGGCTGGCCGCCGGCTACCTGCGCGGCGCGACCGATGTCGTCGTCTCGCGCATCGTCGATATCCTGCTCAGCTTTCCCTACCTGATCCTCGCGATCGGGCTGATGGCCACGATGGGGCCGGGGCTGGGCAACATCGTCCTGGCGCTGGTGATCAAGGAGTGGGTGCTGCCCTGCCGCATCGTCCGCGCCGAGACGCTGGCGGCGCGCGAGATGGAGTATGTCGAGGCCGCCCGCGCGCTGGGCGCCTCCAGCCGCCACATCATGCTGCGCGAGATCCTGCCCAATGTGTTGTCGCCGCTGATCGTCGTGTCGACCTTCCGCATGGCGACGATCATCATCATGGAGGCGAGCCTGTCTTTCCTGGGACTCGGCGTGCAGCCGCCGGTGCCGTCCTGGGGCTCGATGGTCGCCGACGGGCGGCAGTTCCTGATCGGCGCCTGGTGGGTCAGCACCCTGCCCGGGGTGATGATCCTGGTCCTCGTGCTCGCGATCAACCTGGCAAGCCAGGGCTTGCGCGACGCCTTCGACCCGAGGCTGCGCCGTTGACGCCCTTTCTCGCCATTCGCGACCTGCGGACCACTTTCCACACGCGCCAGGGCGTGGTGCGCGCGGTCGACGGGGTCGATCTCGACGTGATGCCCGGCGAGTGCCTGGGCGTCGTCGGCGAATCCGGCTCGGGCAAGAGCGTCACCTTCCTGTCGGTGCTGGGCCTGGTGAAGCCGCCGGGGCGCATTGAATCCGGTCAGATCCGGTTCGACGGCCGCGACCTTGCCCGCCTGACGCCAACCGAGCTGCGCGCGGTGCGCGGCCGCGACATCGCCATGACGATGCAGGACGCGCTGACGGCGCTCAATCCGGCACTGCGGGTCGAGGAACAGATCGTCGAGACGATCCTCGCCCATGACCGCCTGCCGCGCCTTGCCGCGCGCAGCAAGGCGCTCGACATGCTGCGGCTGCTCGGCATACCCGATCCGGAGCGGCGCATCCGCGATTATCCGCACCAGTTCTCCGGCGGCATGCGCCAGCGCGTGATGATCGCGATTGCGCTTGCCTGCCGGCCGCGCCTGCTCATTGCCGACGAGCCGACCACGGCGCTGGACGTGACGATCCAGGCCCAGGTGTTGGACCTGATCGCCGCCATGCGCCGCGACCTGGGCATGAGCGTCGTGCTGATCTCCCACAACCTCGGCGTCGTCGCCGAGCACTGCGACCGCGTGGCGCTGATGTACGCCGGCCAGGTGGTCGAGACCGGCCCGACGCGCGCCATCATCGACCGGCCGCGCCACCCCTATACGCAGGGCCTGTTGCGGTCGATGCCGGTCCTGTCGGACCTCGACCGGCCGCTCGTGCCGATCCCCGGCCAGGTGCCCAGCCTGGTCGACCTCGCACCGGAGTGCCGGTTCCTGCCGCGCTGCGGTCAGGCTGCCCCCGAATGCCGGCGCGAGATCCCGCTCTTGTCGATGGGCGAGGCGCATGCCGCCCGTTGCATAAGGGTCGCCGCATGACCGCCGCCCTCGCCCCTGCGGAAGCGCCGCTCCTGTCGGTGCGCGACCTGCGCAAGCATTTCGACCTGCGCCGAGGCCTTCGGCGCCTGACCGGCGACGCCCAGCGCCACGCATTGCGCGCCGTCGACGGCGTCAGCTTCGACCTGCGGCGCGGCGAGACGCTCGGCGTCATCGGCGAGAGCGGTTGCGGCAAGAGCACGCTCGGCCGCACGATCCTGCGCCTGATCGAGCCGACCGGCGGCGAGGTCCGCTTCGATGGCGTCGACCTGGGCACCCTCGACAAGGCGGGCCTCAAGGCGCTGCGCCGGCGCATGCAGATCGTGTTCCAGGATCCCTATGCCTCGCTCAACCCGCGCCGGACGGTGGAGCAGATCGTGGGGCTGGGCCTGTCTATCCACGAACCGCGCCCGGCGGCGGCAATCCGCGCGGCGGTCGTCGACACGCTCGGCAGGGTCGGGCTCTCGTCGGCCCATCTGCAGCGCTACCCGAATCAGTTTTCCGGCGGCCAGCGCCAGCGGATCGGCATCGCCCGCGCCCTGATCCTGAATCCCGAGTTCGTGGTCTGCGACGAGCCCGTGTCGGCGCTCGACGTCTCGATCCAGGCCCAGATCCTCGCCCTGCTCGAGCAGCTCAAGCGCGAGCTCGGCCTCACCTACCTCTTCATCTCCCACGACCTCGCCGTGGTCGCCCATGTCAGCGACCGCGTCGCGGTCATGTATCTCGGCCAGATCGTCGAGCTCGGGCCGTCGCGCAGCCTGCTGCGCGAGCCGGCCCACCCCTATGCCCAGGCGCTTCTCGCCGCCGTGCCCCGCATCGACGGCGCCCCCGCCGCGCGCCAGCGGCTGGCTGGCGACGTTCCCTCCCCGCTCGCGCCGCCGGCCGGCTGCCGGTTCCACCCGCGCTGCCCGCACGCCATGGCTGTGTGCCGGCAGGCGCCGCCGACGCCGCGCACGATCGCTCCCGGCCATGTCGTCGCCTGCCACCTTTATGAGGGAGGCGCTGCATGACCCTCGCCGCCGAACCGGCCCTGCCCCTGCTGCTCCAGGGCGATGCCCATGCCCGCGGCCTGGCGCAGGCCCGGCTCAACCCCGACATGGTCGAGCCGGTGCGCCACGCCATCCGCCATCGCCTGGCGGAGTCCGCCGCCGCCCTGACGCGCGACGACGTCCGCCGGTTCATCGGTGCGCAGCGCGGCTATACCCAAGCGCACTATCCCGAGATCCTGGCGGAGATCGCCGGCATCGCCGAGGGCTTCGGCCTGCCAGAAGACCAGGTGTTCGACTACCTGCACTGTTCCTCGGCGATGGATATCGCGGCCTTGCCGGAACACGACCCCGACGGCTGCACCTCGTTCGCCCTGGCGACGCCCGCGCACGGCGCGCTGCTGGCAAAGAACCGCGACTACCGCAACGAGCACGTGGCGATTCAGCGGGTGATGCACCACGTCGACCCAGCCTGGCACGGGCGCGAGCTGCTGGTCATTGGCTCACTCGGCAGTCCGGGGAACTTCTCGTCCGGAATCAACAATGCCGGCCTCGCCGTCGCCGACACGGCCAGCCGCACGACCGACATGGGCCCGGGGTTCCACCGCTACTTCCTGCTGACCTGGCTGCTGGTGCACTGCGCATCGGTTGACGAGGCCCTGGCCGCGATCCGGCGGACCACCCATACCGGCAGCGGCCTGCTCGTGCTGGCAGACGAAACCGGCGCCGTGGCCTCGGTCGAACTCGGCCACCGTCGCGTCGGCATCGAGCGCGGCGTCGCGGGCCGCACGGGCCGCACCAACCACTTCGTCACGCCGGCGATGGCTCCCTACAACCTGAAGGTCGCCGACAGCGCGCGCAGCCGTACCAACTCGGCGCAGCGCTGGGTTGCGCTGCAGCCCCTGCTGGCGGGCCTTCCCGCAAATGCGGCGCCGGGCGATGCCGCTTCGCTGCTCTGCCATCACGACCCGCTCGGCCATGCCGGGTTCTGCCGCCATGGCGGCGACGACCTCAGCACGACCATCGCCGGCGCGATCTACGCGACCCGCGACCGCACCCTGCATGCCGCCTTCGGCCAGCCCTGCAGCGCGCCGTGGC
>JAEULC010000438.1 GCA_016792605.1 Rhodospirillales bacterium | reverse complement strand
AGCGCCCGCGACAGGTCGGCGACCGATTGCTCGGGCAGATTGCTGCCCATGAGCGAGCTGGACTCGGGGAGGGCTTGCGTTGCCATGACCGCATGATACACGGGGGCCGCCTGAAGGTGGACCCGGGACGGAAGGGGGCAGCGTTGCGCATTCTGGTGGTCGGCTCGGGCGGGCGCGAGCACGCCCTGTGCTGGGCGATCGCGGCCTCGCCGCTTTGCGACAAGCTCTTCTGCGCCCCCGGCAATCCTGGCATCGCCCAGGACGCTGAGCTGGTGCCTATCGGGGCGATGGAGCTGGACAAGCTGGTCGCCTTCGCCCGCGATCAGCGAATCGACCTGGTCGTGGTGGGGCCCGAGACGCCGCTGGTGGCCGGCCTGGTCGACAAGCTGGAGGACGCCGGCATCAAGGCCTTCGGGCCACGCAAAGGCGCGGCGGCGCTCGAAGGCTCCAAGGGCTTCACCAAGGACTTCTGCGCCCGCCACAAGATCCCGACCGCTGCCTACCAGCGTTTCGACACGGTCGAGCCGGCGCTCGCCTATATCCGCCAGAAGGGCGCGCCGATCGTGGTGAAGGCCGACGGGCTCGCGGCAGGCAAGGGCGTCACCGTCGCCCGCACGGTCGCGGAGGCGGAGGCGGCGGCGAAGGACGCGCTGGTCGGCGGGCGCTTCGGCAGCGCCGGGGCCTCGGTCGTGGTCGAGGAATTCCTCGAGGGTGAGATCGCCAGCTTCTTCGCGCTGGTCGATGGCGTCGAAGCCCTGCCGTTGATGACCGTGCAGGACCACAAGGCGGTCGGCGACGGCGAGACCGGTCCGAACACCGGCGGCATGGGCGCCTATGCGCCGGTCGCGGCGATGACCGACGCCATGGCCAAGCGCGTGATGGATGAGATCGTCCGGCCGACGGTCGCGGCGATGGCGCGCGAAGGCAATCCGTTCAAGGGCGTGCTGTTCACCGAACTGATGCTGACGCGCGACGGGCCAAAGCTGATCGAGTTCAATGTCCGCTTCGGCGACCCGGAGTGCCAGGTTATGATGATGCGCCTGAAGTCCGACCTGCTGCCGGCCCTGATCGCGGCCTGCGACGGCGAGCTGAAGGATTTCGACCTGCGCTGGCACCCGGACGCCGTGCTGAGCGTCGTGATGGCGGCAGAGGGCTATCCCGACACGCCCAAGGCCGGCGGCGCGATCAGGGGCATCGAGCGCGCCGAGGCGCTGGACGGAGTCAAGGTGTTCCATGCCGGCACGAAACGCGACGCCGCGGGCACCCTGGTCGCGGCCGGCGGGCGGGTTCTGAACGTGACCGCCCGGTCGGCCGGGGTGAAGGCGGCCCAGGCGCTCGCCTATCGGGCTGTCGATCTTATTGATTTTAAAGAAGGATTCTGCCGACGGGACATCGGCTGGCGGGCCGTCGGGCGTTCCTAGCGGTTAAGGCAATTTTTAACCAACCGGGGCCCAGTATGGTTTCGGGCCTGAACTAATTGTTTGAATTGCCTTATGTCTGACAGCGCCATCGGCACGGTCGAGCAGCAGTTGCGCCAGGAGCGCGACCGCTTCCTTGCGTTCGCGTTCTGCGGCAACGACATGCTGCTGGAACTGGACGCGGAGGGCCGCATCCGGTTTGCCGCCGGCGCCACGGA
Source organism: Rhodospirillales bacterium (assembly GCA_016792605.1). Taxonomy (GTDB): domain Bacteria; phylum Pseudomonadota; class Alphaproteobacteria; order JAEULC01; family JAEULC01; genus JAEULC01. Next base: position 2,507 of record JAEULC010000438.1, on the reverse strand, counting down.
GCTCATGGCTGGCGACACCAGCGGCAAGCTGATCGGGCGCCCGTTCATCGATCTCGTCGCGGCGGGCGATCGCGTCGGCGTCGGGGCGCTGGTGGCTGCCGCCGTCCAGGCCGGCAAGCGCTTCGACGACACGCCCTTCATCCTGGCGCCACCCGGGCGCGAGGCCATCAAGGTAGAGGCGACCGGGTTCTCCCTGCCGCAGCTCAAGGGCCACTGCTTCCTGGCTGTGCGGCGGCCGCGCCCGGCGCGTTCCGCCGCGCCGGACGCGCCCAAGCCGGCGCCCCCCGCCGAGGACATCCTGGCCGCGCGGCGCATGATCGAGGCGCGCGACTTCGACGTCGCGTTCCAGCCCGTCGTGTCGCTCGACACCGGCGCCTATCATCACATGGAGGCGCTGCTGCGCCTCAAGCCCGGCGCGCTGGGCGGCATGGGCCCGGGGCCGTTCGTGCGCCTGGCCGAAACCAGCGGGCTGGTTGCCGATCTCGACCTGGCGGTCGCGGAGCTGACCGTGACGCGGCTGCTGGAAGTGGCGGAGAAGGGCCGGCCGCTGTCGATCGCGGTAAACCTGTCGGGTCGCTCGATCGAGACGCCGGGCTTCTCGCAGCGCCTGTGCAAGGTGTTCAGCGTGCGCCGCGCGCTGAGCCAGCTCATGATCCTCGAGATCACGGACTGTGACGCCATCACCAACCTCGATCTCGCAGGCGCCTTCGTGCGCAACCTGCGCCTGCAGGGCTATCGCATTACGCTCGACGATTTCGGCGCGCGCGGCGCGTCGTTCGAGCTCCTGCGCCGGATCGAAGTCGACTACGTCAAGATCGACGGCCGCTTCATCGCCGAGTCGCGCAAGGACGAGCGCACCAAGGCCCTGGTCGTGGCGATGACCGGCATGTGCCGCGCGCTGGGCGTCACCGCGATCGCGGAACAGGTGGAAGACCCGGAGACGATCGACTTCCTGCGCGAGTGCGGCGTGGGCTACGGCCAGGGCTACCTGTTCGGCAAGCCGATGAACGACCCCGACCTGCTGCTGGGCGAGTCGATGAAGAACATGCGCTGGCGCCGCACCGGCCTCGAGGTCGCCAGCTACACCTCGGGCGTCCGCGGCGGCTGACCTCACCGCCGCTTCGCGAAGAACTCCTTGAGCAGCGCCGCGGCGTCGGTATCGCCGATGCCGCCGTAAACCTCGGGCCGGTGATGGCAAGTCATCTGGCCGAAGATGCGCGCCCCGTGCTCCACCCCGCCGCCCTTCGGATCGGGCGCGCCATAGTAGAGCCGGCGGATGCGCGCGAAGGAAATTGCCTGGGCGCACATCGCGCAGGGCTCGAGCGTGACGTAGAGGTCGCAGTCCGGCAGGCGCGGCGCGCCCAACGCCGAAGCCGCGGCGCGGATCGCCAGGAGTTCCGCATGGGCGGTCGGGTCCTTGTCGGTCTCGACCCTGTTATGCGCCGCGGCGACCACCGCGCCGTCGCGCACGACGACCGCCCCGACCGGCACCTCGCCCAGCATCGCGGCCTCGCGCGCCTCGGCCAGCGCCAAGTCCATGGGGGTCGGACGGGTATTTTCCATGCGCGCGACACTGCCGGGCGGGCTTCCCCCGGTCAACTAGCGCCAATCGTTGAACTGGCGCGCGCCACAGCCTACATTCCGGCCATGTCTCTGCCCGTGATCGGCCTGACGCTGGATGCCGAGAAGCCCGGCGGCTATTCCAAGTTTCCTTGGTATGCCGTGCGCGAGAACTATTGCGGCGCCGTGGCGCGCGCCGGCGGGCTGCCGGTCCTGCTGCCGCATGAGCCGGAGCGCGCGGCCGACTATCTCGACAGGATCGACGGGCTGATCGTCACCGGCGGCGCCTTCGACGTCGATCCTACCCTGTTCGGCGACGCGACCCGGCACGAGAAGGTGACGACCAAGGAGCGTCGCACGGCCTTCGAGCTGGCGGTGACGCGCGGCGCGCTCGAGCGCAACAAGCCGGTGCTCGGCATCTGCGGCGGGCAGCAGCTCCTGCATGTCGTGCTGGGCGGCAAGCTGATCCAGCATATTCCCGATGAGATCGCCGGCGCCCTGGCGCACGAGCAGCCGAACCCGCGCGACCAGGCGGGCCATGCGGTCGAAATCGTGCCCGGCACGATGCTCCACCGGATCGTCGGCGCCGAGCGCCTCGAGGTGAACAGCGCGCATCACCAGGCGGCCAAGGACGCGCCCCAGGGCGTCGTCATCAACGCCCGCGCGCCGGACGGCGTGATCGAGGGCATGGAGTCGGCGAAGTACCGATTCTGCCTCGGCGTGCAGTGGCACCCGGAGTTCGCGATCTCCTCGGGCGACGAGCGTATCTTCGCCGCCTTCATCGACGCCACCCGCTGACCTCCCGTTAGCGCATGGAACCCCAGCGCGTCGCCAAGCTGATTGCCCGCGCCGGCGTGTGCTCGCGCCGCGACGCCGAGCGCCTGATCGCCGAGGGGCGCGTGAAGCTCGACGGCAAGGTGCTCGATACGCCGGCCGTCGTCGTCGAC
>JAEULC010000411.1 GCA_016792605.1 Rhodospirillales bacterium | reverse complement strand
GGCTGCGGGACGCCCTGGGACTGGAGCTTGAGCAGGTTCAGGAACTTGCGGCGCATGTCCTGCGTCATGTCGCGGGCGTCGCTGGCGCTGGCGATGACGCGCGGCGTGATCAGCACGATCAGCTCGGTGCGGCGCGCCGTGGTGTCGTTGGTGCCGAAGAGTGGGCCCACGACCGGCAGGCGGTGCAGGATCGGGATGCCGGCCTGGCTCGCCTGCGCGTCCTCGCGGATCAGGCCGCCGAGCATGATCGTCTCCGAGTCCTGGATCGCGACGGTCGACACGATCGAGCGCTGCTGGATCGTCGGCGACTGGATCGTCGAGCTGGTGGTCTGGGTGACGTCGCTGACCTCCTGTGCGATGTCCATCGTGACGAGACCGCCGGCGTTGACGCGCGGCGTGACTTCCAGCGTCACGCCGGTATTGCGGTACTGGACCGTGTTCACGACCAGCGGATTGCTGGTCAAGGTCGAGGTCGCGGACTGGGTGATGATCGGCACCTCGTCGCCGACCTGAAGCCGCGCGCTCTGGTTGTCGAGCACCATGACATGCGGCGACGAGATCACGTTCACTTCGGTCAACTGCGACAGCGCGTCGAGCACGAAGCGCACGCGGTCGGTGCCGTTCAGCGTGAAGGCGAAGCCCGGCAGCGTGTTGGCCGCCGCCGTCGCGAGATCGGTCAGGCTGGTGCCCCTGGTCAGCACCGCCGTGCCGTCATTGGCGATGCCGAGGCCGCCATTGCTGATCAGGTACTGGAGGCCGAAGCGGAGCTGGTCGCGCAGCGAGACCTCGAAGATCGTCGCCTCGATCAGCACCTGCAGCGGCACCAGGTCGAGCTTGTCCATGACGTCCTGGATCAGTTCGAAGTCCTTGGGCGTCGCGGCGATCAGCAGCGCGTTGTTCTTTTCGTCCGCGGTGATGCGGACGCCGCCGCCGAGCCGGCCGCCGTTGCTGCCGGCCTGGGCGTTCTTCGCCAGAACGAGGCCGTCGCTGTTGGGCTGGCCAATGCCCTGGCCGAGCAGCGTGGCGGTCGAAGGCGAGTTCGGCTGCGCGCTCGATGCCTGGCCGGCCGCGGCCTGGGACGGCAGGCCCTGGGTCGGCGTCGGGCTGGTGGTGGTCGGCGTGCGCGGGTAGTCGGTCTCGGTGCGCACGACGTTCGGGCGCCGGATCGTGCGGCTCTGGCTGTCGGTCGTCTCGGCCACCGCATTGTCGGTGAAGACCTGGCGCAGCGTCTTGGCGAGTTCCGACGCGCGCCCGTTCTGGACGTAGTAGACGAACAGCCGATTCTCGTTGGCGCTGCGCGTGCGGTCGAGGCGGTAGATCCAGTGCCGCGCCTCCTCGATGTAGCGCACCTGGCGCGAGATGGTCATCACGGCGTTGAGCCGGTCGACGGCCATGAACTTGACCGGCCCGCGGATGCCGCCCTTGCCGCCGGCGGCGAACACGCCCTCGAGTTCGGCGACCATGGTCTGGGCGTCGACATTCTCCAGCGAGGTCAAGAGCACGGTCTGGCCGGCCATCTGGTCGACGTCGAAGATGTTCACCGTGCCCGAGGCGAGCGCGAGGTTCGGCCCGGTGCCGGCGACCATCACCAGGTTGCGCTCGGGATCGGTGGCGACGATCGAGCCTTCCGGCAGCATCGGCTGCAGGATCTTCGTCATCTCCTCGGCGTTGATGAACTCGAGCGGGAAGACGCGCAGGCCCGCGCCTTCGGCGAAGCTGCCGCCGGTGCCGACGGTGATGCCGCCGGCCGCGATCGCGGCCACGCCCGGGTTCTTGGTGACGCGGTAGATATTGTTGTAGGTGACGACGCGCGCGCCGCGTCCCTCGAGCGCAGCTTCGAGCGCCGGCATCAGCGCGTTGCGCGCGATCGGCTTGCCGGTCTGCAGCGTCACCGCGCCCGAGACGTCGGGGTCGATCGTGTAGCTGACCTTGAGCAGGTCGCCCAGAATCACGCGCGCCACTTCCTGGATGTCGGCGTCGCGGAAGTCCAGCGTGATGTCGCCGACCGACTTGGCCCCGCGCACCGGCTGCGCCCCCTTCGCGTTCAAGGGCTGGCCGCCGCCGAGGTAGAGTTCGTCGATCATCGCCGGGGTGACGGTACGGCTGCCGACCTGGTCGCCGCGCGGGCGCGGGTTGGTGCCGCCGATCGGGCCGCGCGGGCTCTTCAGCTGCGCCACGCCCTGCGGAATGGTGCTGGTGCCGTCCGGAATTTCGCTCAGGTCGCGGGTCGGGCCTGCGGTGCAGGCAACCAGGGCCAGGCTGGCCAGGAATAGCGTCGCTCGCCGGAACAAGGCCTCATGCCCCCTCTGGTTGGCATCGCGCGATTCGATTCACCATACTGTAGGTGAAGATATGGGATCAAGTAATTGTTTTTCTGTGATTTTGGCCAACTAGATCGATTCGCATCCCGTAGGACTACCCACCAGATGTGGTAGGTACCGGCAAACACGCCGTCGGTGCGCCGACAGGCGGACGGCGGGGGCGATTCGGCACGGCGCCTATTTCCGCTCGCGGATCGACATCTTTTCCTCGCGGTCGCCGCGGCGCAGCGTGACCTGGTCGGCGGTCACGCTGGCGACGGTCCAGTCGTCCAGCGTCTCGCCTTCGCCGACCCGGAGCGTCTTGCCGGACCCGACATGCTTCAGCATCACGATCTTGCGGTCGGCGGCGACCACGATACCGTTCAAGAGGTAGGTGCCGAGCAGCAGCCGCTCGCCCTTGGGCCCGGTGCGCTCGGGCGTGGCGGGTGCGGGCGCCGCCGCCTGGCCGTGAAGCGTGGCGAGCGGCGACGGCGGTCGCCGCGTGGCGGTGAACAGCGGGCGGTTGAGCGTCTCGGAGAAGGTCTCGAGCGGCGGCAGCGCCAGGTCGGCGGCGCTGGGCACCAGGAAGGGCCGCGCCGGGCGGCGGCCCACGGCGTCGCCGTCATCCGGGGACGAGGGCGCGACGAACGGCCAGACCGTGGCCAGCAGCAGCAGGGCCGCCAGGGTCCAAAGCCCGGTCTGGATCAGGCGCAGGGGAGTCATGAGGGCGCGTCCTGGCGATAGGCGATCAGGTCCATCTGCACGTCGAGCGGGTTGGCGACGCCGGTCGCGCGCGCGCTGCGCGAGCGCAGGTACAGGTTGGTCACGATCACGGCCGGGCGGCCCGATTCCAGCGCATAGACGATGCGCTGGAAGCCCGGCAGGTCGGAGGCGAACTGCACCCGAAGCGCGATTCGGCGCTGCCCGCCCTCCTCGCCCGACGGCAATTGCTGGATCGAGATCAGGTTCGCCTTGGCCGCCGCGACCAGCTCGCGCGTGCGCTCGTGCAGGCCCGCCATCGCCGTGGCGTCGCTGCTGCCCGCCAGCAGCACGTCCTGCATGGCGCGCGGATCGCCCAGCGACTTGGCGGCCTCGCCGAGCTCCACCCGCCGGCGCGCGATCTCGCCCTGCACGGCCAGCACGTCGCGGTAGCCGCGGATGTCCTCGGCAAGCCGCGCCCGGAGCGCCCCCATCGGCAGCAACACCAGGAACAGCAGCAGCAGGACCGCGACCAGCAGCACGCCGAGCGCCAGCACCCGCGCCCGCGCACTGCCCGGCGGCCCGGGATCGAGCGGACGGTCGAGCCCTTTGATCACGGGTTCGTCCTGATCGCCGGGCGCGGCGGCGCCGGCAGCGACGACCTCGAGTCCACAGGCCCGCCGCCGGCGAACTGGATCGAGAAATGGAACCGCTCCGCGCCGGTCACCGGGTCGCGCGTGACCGGCGCCACGTAGTTCACCTTCTCGAACATCGGGATCGATTCCAGCGCCCTGACCAGGGTCGCGCTTGCCCGCGTCGTGCCCTCGATCTCGATCTCGCGGCCGACGACGTTAAACTGGTCGAGATACGTGTCGTCGGGCAGGAGCGCGGTGATGCGGTCGAGCACGCGCACGACGGAGGGCGACGCGGCCTTGGCCTTGACGATCGCGCCCAGGCCTTCCGACATCTTCTCGACCTGCCCCAAAAGGCGGCGCACCTCCTCGGCCTCGGCCTGGGTCTGGGCGGCGCGGTCGGCCAGCGGGGCGCGCAGGATCGCCAGCCGCAGGACCGGCGCCACCGTCGCCGTCGTCCCGAAGATCGCCACCGCCGCCAGCGCGACCGCGATCGGGCGCGGAAGGCGCAGGCCCGCGCCTTCCGCCGCCGGCGGCGCGGGACGACCGTCGGTAGCAAGCGCCACGTCAATGCCGACGATCCCGACCCTGACCGCGGCGCGTGGCACGCCGGCGACGACGAGGCGCTCGATCACCGGGTCGACGAAGCGGCGCGGCGCCACGGCGATCGCCAGCGCTGTCGTGCGGTCGTCGCTCTTCTGCCGGTCGACGGCGAAGAACAGGTAGACTTGGTCGGCGCGGAACGGCGTGTAGCGCTCGATCTCGCGCTCGACGGCGCGGCGCAAATCGGCGTCGGGCACGCGGGCGATGGTCAGCTCGCGCCGGAGCGCCCGGTCGGCGGCAAGCAGCACCAGCGCGTCGCAGGCCTCGGCGTCGACGTCGCCCAGCACCTCGTCGACCGTGCGCGCGACGATGTCGGCGGGCGGCGGCGCGGCGCCCGCGCCGGCGGCGATCACCGTCGCCGTGCCCAGTTCGCGCTCGCCGGCAGCGCCTTCGAGCGCGATCGTGGCCTGCGACCCGGCCACCACGACGCGCAGGCGGTCGCGGCCGAGGCCAATTGTACGTGCCCAGCGCCGCGGCACCAGGCCAAGCAGCTCGCCCAGCCACCACCCCAGGAAGCGCCGTCCAGTGGCCTTGATCCCCGTCGTCCCGCTCATCAGCCCACCATAGAGCGAATATGCGCCGCGATTAAGGCCCTGTTGCCGGGGGCGGCGCCTGGATCGTCGCCATGACGCCGCGCCCGTCGCGCAGGCCCAGCAGCGCGTAGGGCCGCTCGCCATCCGGCAGCAGCCAGACCTGTGCCTCCAGCCTGGACTCGGCGCCCGATTCGAGGCGCGCCACGGACAGGATCGAGTAGGCGAAGCCCGGGGACTGCGAGGCATAGCGCTGGATGCCGGACAACGCCGCGGTCGGGAGCGGGTCGCCGCGGTCGAGTGAACGGCGGCGCAGCGCCGCCACCTCCTCCACCTCGCGGTCGCGGATCCCGGGGACGGCGCGCAGCGCGGCGAGCGGCGCGACGCGCGTGTCGATGCCCGACTGCAGGCAGGCGACGGTCACGATCGGCTCGAGCCGGCGATAGAGTTCCGGCGTGACGCCCAGCACCTGGCGCAACTCCTCGACCGTCGCGAACGGGCCGTTGCGCGGCCCGACGCGGCTCTCGCGCTCGTACTCCCGCCGCTCGGCCCCGAACTGGCGGCGCTGGTCGTCGGGATCGCGCCAGTCGAGGATCGCGTCGGTGATCGCGTCGGCGTCGCGCCCGCCGACGCCCGAGACCTGCACCGCACCGCGGATCAGCTCGCCCCAGGCCGTGTTCAGGTCGATCTTGCCGCACTCGTCCTGGATCGCCGTCTGCACCGTGCCGTTGCCGAGCCGGAGCTCGATGGCGCGCGAGCCATCGGGACGCAGCAGCGGCGCCTCGCGCGCGTCGAGCAGCGCCAGCACCGCGCGCTGCACCCCGGCTTCGGCCAGGTGGCGCGCCTGCACCGCGTCGACCTGGTTGCGCGCCAGCCGGGTCTCGGTGCGCGCAGAGACGCCCAGGCCGATGGTGACCGCCGACAGCATGACCAGCATCCACAGCACGGTCAGCAGTGCGAGGCCGCGTTGCCGGCGGGCTCGGCGAAGGGCCGCTCTCATCGCGGACCCTGATCCAAAGGCAGCGCCACGACCATGGGCGGCCAGGCCGGCGCCGCGGGGTCGGCGAACACGATCTCCAGCCGGACCAGCCGCGGCAGGTCGCGCTCGCCGCGCCACGACGCGCGCCACGCGCCCTGGCGGCCCGACGGGTCGAGCCCGTAGTAGCTCCAGCGCAGCGCGGAAATGCCGGTGATGATCACCGCCTGGTCGGCGTTGGGGCCGAACTCGAAGCTCGCCACCTCGCCGACTGTCACCTGGCGCGTCAGCACCAGCGCCCGCCCCGCCTCGGTGTCCCGCACCGACAGCAGGACGCGGTAGAGCCCGCCGCCCGACGGCCAGGGCGGCATGACGCCGACGAATCCCACGGCCTCGGCCTCGCCGGCGAAGATCGCCTGCTCGCGCTGGTTGACCAGCGTGCGCACCGGCCGCGCCTGGGTCAGGTAGCGCCGCAGCGTCTGCTGCGCCACGCGCAGCGCCTCGCCATGCTCGACCCTGGTTTCGATCGCGACGCTGCCGCGCGCGCTGACGCCGAGCGCGGCGGCGAGCGAACCCACCAGCAGCGCCAACAGGCCCAGCGCCACGACCAGCTCGACCAGCGTCATGCCGGACTGGCGACGGGCGCGCGTCATCGCCGACGCTGCACCAGGCGCAGCCCCGTCAAGACGACCT
>JAEULC010000393.1 GCA_016792605.1 Rhodospirillales bacterium | reverse complement strand
GTCACCGTCGACCAGGTCGGCAACATCTTCGCCCGGCGGGCCGGTGCGCATGACGACCTCGAGCCGGTGCTGATCGGCAGCCACCTGGACACCCAGGTCAATGGCGGCAAATACGACGGCATCGTCGGCGTGCTGGCGGGGCTGGAGGTGCTGCGGCGCTTCAACGACGCCGGCGTGGTGACGCGCCGGCCGGTCGAACTGGTATGCTGGACCAACGAGGAGGGCGCGCGCTTCTCGCCGCCGATGATCGCGTCCGGCGCCTTCGCCGGGGTGTACCCGCCGGACTGGGTGCTGAGCCGGCCGGACGACGACGGCAAGCTGTTCGGCGAGGAGCTGAAGCGCATCGGCTATGCCGGGGCGGCGAAGGTCGGCGGGCGCAAGCTGGACTCCTATTTCGAGCTGCATATCGAGCAGGGGCCGATCCTGGACGCCAAGGGCGTCGACGTGGGCATCGTCACCGACACCTACAAGTCGCACGGCTTCATCGTCGAGGTGAAGGGCGAGACCGCGCATACCGGCCCCTGGCCGATGGACAAGCGCCGGAACGCGCTGGTCGGCGCGGCGATGCTGGCGGTCGCGATCAACGACATCGGCTGGCGCTACCACGAGACCGGCGGGAAGGCGACCGCGGCGCGACTGGTCGCCTGGCCGAACAAGCCCGGCATCATCTCGGACTATGCTCAATTCACCGGCGACGTGCGCCATATCAATCCGGACGTGGCAGCGAAGATGGCCGGAGAGTTCAAGGCGGCGATCGCCGACTGCGCCAGGCGCGCCAATGTCGACATCACCATCGCCAGCACCTGGACCTTCGGCGACGAGAAGTTCGACCAGGGCTGCATCGGGCTGATCCGCGACGCGGCGAAGAACCTCGAGCTGGGGACGATGGACATCGCCAGCCAAGCCGGCCACGACGCCTACCACGTGTCGAAGATCGCGCCGACGGCGATGATCTTCACGCCATGCCGCGACGGCATCACCCACAACAACAACGAGCACGCCGACCTGGGGCGCACCGTCCCGGGCGTCAACGTGCTGCTCCACGCCGTGCTGGCGCGCGCGAATGCCTAGGTGAAGGTGAGAGGGCCGGGGTCGGCTACCTGCCGATCCCGTCCCGCCGGCTGCTACGCCCGCGGTGCGCGGCGGCGATGGGCGGCGGCGAGGCCCACGAGGCCGATGCCGAGCAGCCCGACCGCACCCGGCGCCGGGACTGAGGCGAGCGCCCGCACGGCCAGGTCAGGGTAGTTCGAGAACACCCCGTCCATGCCGCGCAGATAGAACTTCCAGTACTCGGGGATCGCCTTGGCGGGGTCGGCCTGGCCGAAGGTCCAGCCATGGACCTCCAGCCCGAGCGCGTGGGCCGCGGCGATGAATTCCTCGGTCACGTCGTACCCCGGGTAGTTGATGACCACGCCCAGGCCGTCGACATACTGGGCGATCAGGTCGAGCGGGATGGCGCTGCCGTCGAACAGGCCGATCAGGAACTGCTTGTTGCCCTGGGCGTCGGTGATCGTCACGGCGGCGCCGAGCTGGACCAGGTCCAGGGCCATGCTCTCGACGGACTGCTTCACGTTCAGGCTCTGGATGGTCGCATTGCTGAACGACTGGATGAACACCTTGTCGGTGGCGGCGCCATAGCCGCTCGACTTCAGGGTCGACAGGATCAGGTTCTCCATGACCGGGTCTGCCTGCTTGGCCTCGGGATAAAGGCCGACGACGCGGCCGTTGGCCTGGCTCTGCTGCTTGGCGAGGTCGATCACCTCCTGGAAGGTCGGGACTCGCAGCGGGTCGGCCGAGGTCGGGGTGAAGCCGGGATAGGTGTTCTGCGCGGTGCCCTGGGGCAGCACGGTGAGGGTCTTGATCTCCGCCAAGGTGAAGTCCGAGACCTTGTAGCCGCCGTTCCGGGCCGCGAATTGCGACGCGACATTGGTCGTGCGCGTCAGCGTGTCGTCGTGCATGGCGACGAGATGACCGTCCTTGGTGAGCTGGAGGTCCGGCTCGATGTACTGCGCTCCCATCTTGATCGCGAGCTCGTAGGCGGCCAGCGTGTGCTCGGGCAGGTAGCCCGAGGCGCCGCGATGCGCGATCACGATCGGATCGTCGCCGCTCAGGGTCGGCAAGGCGTGCGCCGGCACGGCGGCCGCCATCATGACGGCGAACGCCGTGGCGGTCACGAAACGGAACGGTCTCATCATAAGACTCCTGCGAAGCGGTCAGAGAGGGGCGCACTCTCCTCCCTGGGCTTTGCAGGTTCGTGCCGCGGCGATGTCGGATATGCGTCGGAAATTCAGTCCGGTTGCAGGCACTGGCGGTTCTGGAACCGCCAGGATCAGTCGGGCAGCTTGTCGACCGTCGGCACGATGATCGCGAAGCGGTCCGACAACGCGGTCAGCGCTGCGCGATGCAGGCTGGCCGCGTCGATCACCCCGCCATCCGGCGCCGGCAGGTCGCGCGTCGCCGCGGCGTTGGCCACGACGGTCGCGCGGTACCCGAGGTCGAGCGCGGCGCGCACGGTGGAACTGATGCACATGTGGGTCATGAAGCCGGCGACGATGATCTCCTTGCGGCCGGTCTTCTTCAGCACCTCGTCCAGGTCGGTCTTGGCGAAGGAGTTCGGCAGCGGCTTCCTGACGATCGCCTCGCCGGCCATGGCGGCGACTTCCGGCGCCTCCTGGCCGCGCCTGGCGTCGAGGTCGAACATGCCGCCGGCGCGGCCCTGATGCACCACGTGAATGACGGGCGCGCCCGCCTTGCGCGCGCGGTCGACGAGTTTCTTCGCCTCGGCCAGCGCCGGCTTGACCCCGGGCAGGGCCAGCGGCCCCTCGACATACTCGTTCTGGCAGTCGACCAGCACGATCGCGGACTGCGACAGCGCGCTCGGCGTCAGCGGGGCGCCGGATAGCTGCAGCAGGGTTTTCGGCTCGGACATGGGCGGTTCCTCTCCCGGGCGTTATGCGGACAATGCCTTGGCCGCGGCCTGCAGCGGCAGGCGCACGCAGTCGAAGCGGCTCTTGTGCCGGGATACCGGCGCAAAGTGGATCAGCTCGGGCCAGGCGCCGGCGGGCGGTGCGGCGCCATGCTGCAGCAGCGCATCGAGCGCTGCGATGTTGGTCGTGACCTCGGCGGCCGTCAGGCCCGTGCCGTGCAGCCCGAGCATCGACGCCGCCGCCCGGCACAAGAGACAGCCCTTGACCGAATGGCCGATCGCCGTCGTGCGGCCACCGTCGCGCTTGATCTCGACCGTCACGCGGTCGCCGCAGAGCGGATTGTCGACCATGGCGCTTGCGTCGGCGCCGTCGAGCTTGCCGGCGCCGTGCGCCGCCTTGGCCAGCCCGACGATCGCATCCTCGTAGAGATCGTCGCTCATGCGAGGTTGCGTCTTGCATCGGCGACGCCTTCGACCAGCGCGTCGATGTCGGCATCGGTGTTGTAGGGCGCCAGGCTGGCGCGGCTGGTGCCGTCCAGGCCGAAGCGCTGCATCAGCGGCTCGGCGCAGTGATGGCCGCCGCGGAGCGCGACGCCGAACCGGTCGTTGAGCCACTGGCAGAGGTCGTGGGGGTGCACGCCCTCGACGGCGAAGGACACCACGCCGCGCCGGCCCTGCAACCCGGTGGGTCCGATGACCCGGAGGCCGGGCACGGTCGCGAGCCCCGACAGCATCTTGCCGGTCAGGCGCAGCTCATGCGCGGCGACGGCCTCGCGATCGAGCGCCTGCACCCACTGCGCGGCGGCGCCCAGCCCGACGGCCTGGGCGATGGGCGGCGTGCCGGCCTCGAACCGCTTGGGCGGGTCGGCGTAGGCGGTGCGGGCGAAAGTCACGTGGCGGATCATCCCGCCGCCGCCGAGCATCGGCGGCATCATCGCCAGCACGTCGCGCTTGCCCCACAGCGCGCCGATGCCGTTGGGCCCGTACATCTTGTGGCCCGAGAAGGCGTAGAGGTCGACGCCCAGCGCGCGCACGTCCACCGGCCCGTGCGGCACCGCCTGGGCGCCGTCGAGCAGCACCAGCGCGCCGACCGCGCGCGCCGCCTCGACGACGGGCGCCACGTCCGTCACCGCGCCGGTGACGTTGGAGACATGGGTCAGCGCGATGAGGCGGCACCTCTTGGTGACGATGCGGTCGAAGAAGGTGAAGTCGATGCGGCCGTCCTCGGTCACCGGCAGCACCTTGATCTCGATGCCCGTGCGCTCGCGCAGCATCTGCCAGGGCACGATGTTGCTGTGGTGCTCCAGTTCCGACAGCACCACCTCGTCGCCCGGCTTCAGGTGCGCGCCGAGGCCGTGGGCGGCCAGGTTGATCGCCGCCGTAGTGCCCGAAGTGAAGGCGACCTCCTCGGGGGAGGAGGCATTGAGGTAGTCCGCGACGGCGGCGCGCGCGCCCTCGAAGGCGGCGGTTGCGCGCTCGGCCAGCGCATGGACGCCGCGGGCGACGTTGGCGCGGTCGCCGGTCTCGTGCCGGGTCACGGCGTCGATCACTGCGCGCGGCATCTGGGCCGTGGCGGCGTTATCGAGATAGTGCAGGGTCCGACCGCCCGGCTGGGTCGACAGGATCGGGAACTCGGTGCGCAGGCGCTGGACGTCGAGAGCCATGGCGGTCAGGCCTTGGTGAAGGCGGCCAGCGCCTGGGGCGTGTCGATGTCGATCAGCACGCCGTCGTCCTCGGTCGGCACCTCGGCCACGGCCTCGGGATAGGCGCCGATCAGGTGCTTGGCGCCGACGTCGCCGGCAAGCGCCAGGATCTCGGCGAAGAAGCGCCGGGACCACAGCACCGGGTTGCCGCGCTTGCCGTCGCGCAGCGGCACGCAGATCGCCCGGCCCTCGACGGGATTGAAGGCCGCGATCAGCCGGTCGAGATCCTTGGGGCTCACGCGCGGCATGTCGCCGAGGCAGACCAGGGCGCCGTCGCAATCCTGCGGCACCGCGGCGATGCCGCGCTTCAACGATGCGCTCAGGCCCTCGGCGAAGTCGGGGTTATGAACGAAGGTCACGTCGCGGCCCTGGAGTGCCGCGCGCAGCTTGTCCGGCTCGTTGCCGGTGACGACGATGACCGGTTGCGCCTGCGAGGCCAGCACCGCATCCACCGCGCGGGCGACCATGGCGACGCCGTCGATCGGCGCCAAGAGCTTGTTCGACCCCATGCGCCGCGCCAGCCCGGCGGCCAGCACCACGGCGGCGATCCGCGGCGCGCGCGGCGCCGCCGTCGCCGGCCGGGGCTCGGCCTCGGCGCGGGGCAGGGGGCGCGAGGGGATCTCCTTGAGCAGCCCGCCGACACCCAGGCGCATGATGTCCTGGCGCGTCACCGGCAGGTCGGCCATCAGGCGCTGCAGCAGCCAGTCGAAGCCGTTGAGGCGCGGCGAGCGCGCGCAGCCGGGAAGGCCGATCACCGGCTTGCCCCGAATCTCGCCCAGCAGGATCAGGTTGCCCGGATCGACCGGCATGCCCAGGTGGACCACCGTGCCGCCCGCTTCCTCGATCGCGGCGGGGATCACGTCGCGGCGATCGGTGATCGCCGAGGCGCCGGAAATCAGCAGCAGGTCGATCGGTTCCGATAGGGCCGCCTGGATCCGCTTGACCAGCGGTTCGACGCGGTGGGCGCAGCGGGTCTCGCCGGCGAGCGTGCCGCCCAGGCTCTCGATCCGCGCCCGGGTCACGTCGCGCGTCGAGTCGAGCACGCCCTGCTTGGTGCCCTCGGCCGCGGTCTGGATCAGCGCGGCGGCCTTGGGCCGGAAGGCGGCGACGCGCAGCAGCGGGCCCGCCTCCTGCGCCAGGGCCTCGCAGCGGGCCACCACGTCGGCGCGGACGGCGTAGGGGATGACCTTGATCGTCGCCACCATCTGCCGCGGCTCGACCACGTCGTAGGGCTGCAGGGTGGCGACGGTGACCGCCTCGTCGACCAGGTTCAGCCGGTCCAGCCGGTCGCGGTGAAAGGCGAGGACGCCGTGGGCGCTCGCGTACAGGTTGCAGCGCCCGGTATAGGCGGCGGTGGCCGTCAGGTTCTCCCCGCCCAGGGCGGCGGCCAGCCGGGCGGCGGCGGCGTCCTCCGACAGGTCGTCCGGCTCGGGCCGGGCGGCGACGACCGAGGCGATGCCGGCGGCGCGAAGCTGGGCGACGTCGGCCGCGGACAGGACGCGGCCCTTCTTCAGGCTGCCTCCGGCGAAACGCAGGCCATGGGCCAGGACCGCCCCCTGGGCGTCCGCGACCGGGGTGTCGCCGAACTTCATGGCCGCGTCCTAGGCCGCCGCCGATTGCGGGGCGGCGGGCTTGGCGCGCCGGACCTGGGTGATCTGGGCGAGCGTGCTGACCGCGATCTCGGCCGGGGTCAGGGCGCCGATCGGCAGCCCGACCGGCCCGTGGATGCGGGCCAGGTCGGCCTCGCCGAAGCCCATCCGGGTCAGCCGGTTCAGCCGGGCCTGGTGGGTCTTCCGGCTGCCCAGGCAGCCGATGTAGAAGCACTGGGACTTGAGCGCGACCGAGAGCGCCGCGTCGTCCAGCTTGGGGTCGTGGGTCAGGGTCACCACGGCCGTCCGGCGGTCCGGCTTCAGCGCCTCCAGCCCGTCGTCCGGCCACTCGTTCAGCAGGGTCACGCCTGGGAAGCGCTGGTCGGTAGCGAAGGCGCGGCGCGGATCGATCACCGTCACGCCATAGCCCGCCATCGCCGCCATCGGCGCCAGGGCCTGGGCGATGTGGACCGCGCCGACCACGATCAGCCGCACCGGCGGGTTGAAGACCTGGACGAAGATATCCTGGTAAGGCTCTGGCAAACGGCCGGAAACATCCTCAGAGATCGCTTTAAGGACGAGCGGTTTCAGGTTCGGCCCCGATGCAAAATCGCCGGTAAATTCGCCATTGATATAAAGGCCTTGGCCGCCTGTCTTGAGGTCGCGAAGCATGGCGCAGGTCGTGCCCCGACGCTGCGCCTGCATCAGGCTATCGAGCAGGTCGCGCTTCATTCCACGCGCTCGACATAGACCTGCACCTTGCCGCCGCAGGCGAGGCCGACTTCCCAGGCCTGCTCGTTGGTGACGCCGAAATCGAGCAGGCGGGGCCTGCCGTCGGCGATGACGTCCTGGGCTTCCTTCACCACCGCCCCCTCGATGCAGCCGCCGGAGACCGAGCCGATCATCCGGCCGCCCTGGTCGACCGCGAGCTGGCTGCCGACCGGGCGGGGGGAGGAACCCCAGGTCGTCACCACGGTCGCCAGCGCCACGCCGCGCCCGGCATCCCGCCAGGCCGCAGCCTCCCGCAGAATATCCTCGGTGGCTGCGCTCGCCAGTGCCTCGGTCATGCCGCCTTCTCCCTCCATTTCGCCAAGCCGGCATTGGTCGCCGTCGGCGGGGCGTTCAACACCTGGACCAGTTCGGCCATGGACGCCAGGTTGTGCGCCGGCCGGAACTCGTCGACATGGGGCAGGATCGCCCGGATACCCAGAGACTTGGGTTGGAACTGGTCGTAGCGCAACAGGGGATTGAGCCAGATCAGCCGGCGGCAGGACTTGTGCAGCCGCTCGACCTCCCGGGCGAGGCCGCCCGCGCCGGCGTCGCGGTCCAGCCCGTCGCTGACGAACAGCACGACAGCGCCCTGCCCCAGCACGCGGCGCGACCACCTGAGGTTGAACTCCCTGAGGCACTGGCCGATGCGGGTGCCGCCCGACCAGTCCTCGGCATGCTCGGCGACCCGGTCGAGCGCCGCGTCCACGTCCTTCAGCCTGAGGTCGCGGGTCACGTTGGTCAGCCGCGTGCCGAAGAGGAACGAGTAGACCCGGTCGCGGTCGTTGGTCAGCGCGTGCATGAAGTGGAGCGCCATGCGCGAGTAGCGCGTCATCGAGCCGGAGATGTCGCAGAGCACGACCAGGGGTGGGGTGCGCGTGCGCGGCTTCTTCCAGCGCAGCGGGATCACGTCGCCGCCCGCGCGCAGCGCCGCCCGCAGGGTGGCGCGCAGGTCGGCGCGGGCGCCGCTCGGCGTCGGGCGGAAACGCCGCGTCGTCACCTCGGCGAGCGGCAGGGTCAGGCGCGCGATGGCGCGCCTGGCTTCGCGCCACTCCTCGGCCGACATCTTCTCGAAATCCATCCGGTTGAGGAGCTCGCGGTCGGACCAGGTCAGGGTCGCCTCGATCTCGACCTTCTCCTCGACCTCCTCCGCCTTGGGCTTGCTGTCCCGGCCCTCGTTCAGCGCGTCGGCCAGGCGCCGGCTGATCTCCTCGCCCTGGGGCTGCTCCGGCCCGGTCATTTCCGGCAGCAGCAGCGACATCATCTTCTTGAGCAGGTCGGGATTGCGCCAGAACACGTGGAAGGCCTGGTCGAACAGGTCGCGCTGGTCGCGCCGCGACACGAACACCGCGTGCAGCGTCCAGTAGAAGTCGGCCTTGTTGGTGACGCCGACGGCTTTCAGCGCGTTGACCGCGTCGATCACGCGCCCCGGCCCCACGGGCAGGCCCGCCGCGCGCAGCGTGCGCGCGAAATGCATCACGTTCTCGACCAGCCGGCCGTCCGTCGCAGGGGGCAGGCGCGGCGTGTCCATCGCCCTAGCGCGGCCGTCCGGCGGCGGCGAGCTCGGCCTTCACCTGGACCAGCAGGCGGTTGGCCTCGCTGCCCTGCACCTTGGCGATGTCGTCCTGATACTTGAGGAGGACGCCGAGGGTGTCATCGATCGCCTTGGGGTCGAGCGACAGCGTGTCGAGCTGCATCAGCGCCTGGGTCCAGTCGATCGTCTCGGCGACGCCCGGCAGCTTGAACAGCTCCATCTCGCGCAGCTTGTGGACGAAGCCGACCACCTCGCGCGTGAGGGCCTCGGGAGCGCCGGGGGCCTTCAGCTTCAGGATATCGAGCTCGCGCAAGGCCGAGGGGAAGTCGACCCAGTGGTAGAAGCAGCGGCGTTTCAAGGCGTCATGAATCTCGCGCGTGCGGTTCGAGGTAACGATGACGATCGGCGGCTCGGGCGCCTTGATGACGCCGATCTCGGGGATCGTGACCTGGAAGTCGGACAGCACCTCGAGCAGGAAGGCCTCGAACGGCTCGTCGGCGCGGTCGAGCTCGTCTATCAGCAGGACTGGGGCGCCCGCGAGGCTCGGCTCCAATGCCTGCAACAGGGGCCGCTTGATCAGGAAGCGCTCGGAGAAGATCGACTCCTCCATCTGGTCGCGCCCCTTGCCGCCGGCCTCGGCCAGGCGAATCTCGACCATCTGCCGGGCGTAGTCCCACTCGTAGACCGCCGAGGCGACGTCGAGCCCCTCGTAGCATTGCAGGCGGATGAGCGGGCGGCCGAGGGTCTTCGCCAGCACCTTCGCGATCTCGGTCTTGCCGACGCCGGCCTCGCCCTCCAGGAACAGCGGCCGGCCGAGCTTCAGCGCCAGGAACAGCGCGGTCGACAGGCTGCGTTCGGCGACATAGTCGCCCTGCTGCAGCAGCTTGAGGGTTTCGTCGACCGAGGTCGGGAGCGCGGTCTTGCCGGCCGGGCGTTTGGCAGTCAGCGGAGCGGTCATCAGGGGCGGGAATCCTTGGGCTGCCTTCAGAAGCCCAAGTCTACACCAGCTTTGCCGCCCCCTGCCAAAGCCGGAAAAGGCAGATCTAGGCCATTCCGGGCATGGCTGGCCGGCCCAGAACGCGGCCCGCGAGAACGTGATCCAGCGACAGGGGGCCGGGCCCGCGGGTCAGGACGTAGGCCAGGAGCCCGGCCCAGAGCAGGTGCTCGGCCCAGTTGCCCGGATAGACCGTGAACTGGATAACGGCGGTCAGGCCCAGCAGCGCCGCGGCGGCGGGACGCGATGCCAAGCCGACCATGATCAGGATCGCGCCGAAGAATTCGACAGCGGTGCCGAGATGCGCCGCCACGACCGGCGACAGCAGCGGCACCTTGTACTCCTCGGCGAAGAGCTGCACGGCCGTGTCGGACACCATCCAGCCGTCGTCGAGCTTGGTCAGCGCCGACTTGAAGAACACCATGCCCACGCCAATGCGGAAGACGAGTTCGATCACCGGCAGCGGAAAGCGCCCGAGCTGGGCGTAGAGCAGGCGGATAGCGGGGATCATAGCGTGCCTCCCTGGGGCGCTTGGAACAATGGTTCGGCCAGGAGGCCGGCAATGGCGGTGGGAAGTTCGAAGGCAGGATCGATGGCGAGCGCGGCCGTTGCGGCCTCGCCCAGGGACGCGGCGGCGATCAGGGCGCCGAAAAAGGCCGCTTCGCCCGGCGCCAGGACGCGGCAGGCCGCGTCGCCGTCGGTCGCGCGCCAGACCAGCACGGTCTGGGCCTCGGTCGCGTCGACGGTGGCATCCCGGTCCGGCTGGTTCGCGCGCCAGATCGCCTGGATCGGATGCGGCGAGGCGATCAGCGTTGTGGAGGCGAGCGGCACGAGCCGCAGCGTGGCGTAGGCGTCGGGCGCGAGGCCGGCGAAGTTCTGCGCTGACAGCGCCGGTGCATCGGGCGCGTGATAGGCCAGGTTCAGGGCCCATTCCAGGCGCGCGACATCGGCAAGATAGGCCGGTGCGTTCGGCGCCGCCTGCAGGAAAGCGGGAAAGGCCGCGCCATAGTCCGCGAGCACCGGACTCTTGGGCGGATGCGCCAGCACGAAGGGACGCGCGACCGTGGCGAAGTAGCCTTCGCCCACCAGGCGCCGCACGACCGGGAACGTCGCGGCCAGGGCCTCGCGCAGGCTGATGCGGACATGGTTCCGGTAGACCTGCAGGCGCTGCTCGGGCGGCAGCCGGTCCTCCAGCACGCTAGCGGCGGCCGGCTCGGCCGCGCCGCCGAGCACCGCCGCGGAGAAGTCGCGTTGCAGTTCACGCAGCGACGGCATGGGTGACCTCGCGAACGGCGTCGGCGCGATGCGCCTCGGCGACCAGCACGTCGAGCGCGGGAATGCTCGAGTCCCACTCGACCAGGCCCGGTGCCTGAGGGAACAGGCGGGCGGCCCGCGCATAGAGCGCCCAGACCGCGTCGCTGACCGCCGATCCGTGGTCGTCGATCAGGATCGTGACGCCTTCTTCCTGCACCACATGATGGCCGGCCAGATGCATCTCGCCCACCGGCGCGCCGGCCAGGCGGTCGATATAGGCCGCGGCGTCCAGCCCGTGATTGGTCGCGGTCACATGGACGTTATTGACGTCGAGCAGCAGACCGCAGCCCGTGCGCGCGGCGACCGCCAGGAGGAATTCCTCCTCGGGAATGGAGCTGCCGGCAAAGCGCAGGTAGGTCGATGGATTCTCGACCAGCACGCGCCGCCCAAGCGCCTCCTGCAGGCGCTGTACATTGGCGCAGACCGCCTCGAGGCTTTCCTCGGTGTAGGGCAGGGGCAGCAGGTCGTTGTGGTAGACGCCGCCGGCCACGCTCCAGGCCAGGTGCTCGGACACGAGCATGGGCTCGACCTCGCGGACCAGGCGGGCGATGCGGGCAAGGTGGTGGTCGTCCAGGCCCTCGGCGCTGCCGAGCGACAGGCCGACGCCATGGACCGAGACGGGATGGTCGCGCCGCGCCCGGTCCAGGCACCGACGCGCCGAGCCGCCGCCGAGGTAGTTCTCGGCGTGGATCTCGAGGAATCCGACGCGGGGAGGGGACGTCATGACCGCCGCATGGTGGCACGCACGGAGGCCGATTCCGGTTCCGAGCGCTGGTTCTCGCGCCTGGGCGGCGGTCATGACAATCCCTTTACTCTAACGGCCCAGCGCCGGATGCATTCCAGCTCAGGATTTCTTCGGCGCGGCGCTGCTGCCGACCAGCTTGGCGCAGGTGCCGGCCGGGACGTAGATCCAGGCGTCGCCCTGGGCGTCCTTCTTCGACGTGCCGGCGCAGCTCGAGGTCGCGGTC
>JAEULC010000381.1 GCA_016792605.1 Rhodospirillales bacterium | reverse complement strand
GCTTCGAGGGCCGCAACGCGCACCAGACCCTCGGCATGCTGCTGACCCGGCGCATGGAGCGCCTGGGGCTGAAGCCGCTCGGCTTCGTCGCGACCGACTACGTGCTGGGCGTGTGGAGCCTAGATCCCGTGCCCGACGGGGCGATCGCCGCGCTGTTCGACGAGGACATGCTGGGCGACGATCTCGAGGCATGGATGAACGAATCCAGCATGCTGAAGCGGTGCTTTCGCAACGTCGCGGTGATCGCCGGGCTGATCGAGCGGCGCCATCCCGGCCAGGAGAAGACCGGCCGGCAGGTCACCTTCAACGCCGACCTGATCTATGACGTGCTGCGCCGGCACGATCCCGACCATGTGCTGCTGCGCGCGACCCGCGCCGACGCCGCCAGCGGACTTACCGACATCGGCCGGCTCGGCGCCTTCCTGAAGCGCATCAAGGGCCGCATCCAGCACCGCCTGCTGGAACAGGTTTCGCCGCTGGCCTTGCCCGTGCTGCTGGACATCGGCCGCGAGCGGGTGGAGGGCGGCGCGGTCGACGCGATGCTCGACGAGGCCGCGCTCGACGCCAGCGAGCAGGCGTTGATCGACGAGGCCCTGTCGGTGCCGGCGCAGGGCGGGCTGCCGCTCTAGCAACGCACCGCGCCTGCGCTAGAGTGCTCGCCGTGAGCACCACCGTCATCAACGGCGCCGAGCTGGTAGCCGACGCCTCGGGCGCCCTCTACTGGCCGGCGCAGGCCACGCTGGTGGTTGCCGACCTGCATCTCGAGAAGGGGTCGGGCTTCGCCCAGCGCCACGGCACGCTGCTGCCGCCCTATGACAGCCCCGAAACCCTGCGCGCCCTGGCCCGCGCGATCGACCGGTACGCGCCCGCGCGCGTCCTCTGCCTGGGCGACTCGTTCCACGACCGCGCGGCGGCGAGACGCCTGGCGCCGGAGGACGCGGACGCGCTCCGCGCGCTGGTCCAGCGGATCGACTGGGTCTGGATTGCCGGCAACCACGACCCGGCCCCGCCGGAGCACCTGGGCGGGCAGGTACTGCCCGCTGTCGCGATCGGACCACTCGTTTTCCGCCACGAGGCCGAACCGGGCGTCCGGCCCGGCGAGATCTCGGGCCATTTCCACCCCAAGGCCAGCGTCGCCACGCGCGGGCGAAGGGTCAGCGCCCGGTGCTTCGTGGAGGACGGCAAGCGCATGATTTTACCGGCTTTTGGCGCCTATGCCGGCGGCCTGGACGTGCGCGATCCGGCGATCCGGCGGCATTTCGGCCGCAGCTTCGTGGCGCATGTGATCGGCCGCGACCGGGTGCACCGGTTCGCGAGCGCGCAGCTTGCCTGATGTCGTTGTCAGGCTAGTTTGGAGCGGGTGAAGGGAATCGAACCCTCGTCGTAAGCTTGGGAAGCTTCTGCTCTACCATTGAGCTACACCCGCATCGCCATCCGATCGCTGATCGACCCGGATCGGGGGCGAGATTAGTCATCGCGAAGCAGTCGCGCAAGCCAAGTGCAGAAATCCACAGAAAACGGCGGAACAATTGGGCTTCTCGCCCGTTTCAGGCGAGGTTCTTTGAGATCGCCACACCTGTGATGCATCTGCCACAATAGGGGGTGAATAGCCGGCGGGAACCGCGGAAAATCGGGTTTTCTCTTGATCGTTGATGCTCATGGGCATAAGCGAGTATGGGAGAGAACACGGGTAGGTTCCAGCGCCGGTGCGCACTGTGCGGTGGCATCTTTTGAGAGTCGGTTGTAGCTCGTTTTAGCGGGAGTTCGGACGCATGAGAGGGTTGAGGTTGGCCACGGTTATCACCGCGGCATTGTTCCTGGGGGCTTGCGGCCTGTTGGCTGACGGCGGTCCCCGTAACGACCTGGCGAAGATGAAGCCGTCGGGTACCACTTTTAATTCCTACCTCGCCCAGGAGTACCTGGAGCTCTCGACCTACGAAGAGAAGGTCGAGTTCGACTGGCAGGACTCGGACAAGTGGGCGAAGAAGGGTCTGGACGCTGCGGCGAACAAGGCTGTTCTGCCCGAAGTGCCCGATGACAAGGACTGGGGTGGTCTGCCCCAGGCCGCGCGCGGCCCGCTGGCCGCCGCCCGTCAGCGCCTGATGGCCGCTCTTGATCGCGGTGGCCGCGACAAGGCGCCGAAGGCCGCTGCCCGCGCCCAGGTGATGTACGACTGCTGGGTCGAGGAAGAGGAAGAAGCCTGGCAGAAGGACCGCATTGCGTATTGCAAGGGCGAGTTCGAGAAGGCCCTGGCTGAGGTCGAGCGTGCACTGGCCCCGGCTCCGGCCCCGGCTGCTGCGGCGGCCCCGGCTCCGGCCGCTCCGGCGAACTTCATCGTCTACTTCGACTTCAACAGCGACAAGCTGAACCCGGCTGCGCTGAAGGTCGTGGACGAGGCTGCCGCCGAGTTCAAGAAGCGTGGCCGCGCCAACATCACGCTGGCTGGCCACACCGACAAGTCGGGCAGCTCCGCGTACAACCAGCGCCTCAGCAAGCGTCGCGCCGACGCGGTGCTGTCGGCCCTGGTCGCCCGCGGCGTCCCGGCGAACATCGTGACGGAGCAGGCCTTCGGCGAAGATCGCCCGGCCGTCCCGACCGCCGATGGCGTGAAGGAAGCGCGTAACCGTCGCGTCGAGATCACCATCCGGTAATACCGGCCGGTAGTCTCCGACAGCGGTTCCGCTGAAGATGACCCGCCCGTGTCGCAAGACGCGGGCGGGTTTTTCTTTGCCCGCGCGCCGGCCGCCAGGGCCACGCCTAGGGGGTGGGCCGCGCTGGACAAACCCGGGGCCGGATGCCTATCGTTTGAACGGCGGTTGGCGGGGCCGCCCAAGGCGGAATGCCGCGACTACGACCATGCAAGCCGGGTTGCTGGGCGCCATGCCAGGGTGCCGCGAAACCGTGCCGGCGCCGGCCGAGACGATCCAGACGGGAAGGACGCGACCCATGTCATCCTCTGACCGCACGACCAAGCCGCCGGGCGGGATGCGCCAGGTCCTGGAAGTGGTGGGCGGCACCGACGCGAAGCCCGGCGCCGGGCGCAAGAACGGCTACTCGGCAGTCACCGCCGACATCAGCGTCTCGGTGCGGCCGATCTTCCTGGAGGACCAGTCCTCGCCGACGGACAACCATTTCGTCTGGGCGTACCACGTCCGAATCGAGAATCGCGGCGACGCGACCGTGCAGCTCCGAAACCGCCACTGGGTCATCACCGACGCCATCGGGCGGGTGCAGGAAGTCCGCGGCGCCGGGGTGGTCGGCGAGCAGCCGGTGCTGAAGCCGGGCGAATCGTTCGAGTACACCAGCGGGACGCCCCTGCCGACGCCCTCTGGAATCATGGCCGGGAGCTACCAGATGGAGCGCGAGAACGGCGAGCGGTTCGACGTGGCGATCCCCGCCTTCTCGCTCGATAGTCCGCATCAGGTGATGCGACTGAACTGAATCCGTGCGCGCGCCGTATCCGGAGCATCCCTGCCCGGAA
>JAEULC010000255.1 GCA_016792605.1 Rhodospirillales bacterium | reverse complement strand
AGGATTTCGGGAAATGGACCGTGCGGCCCTCTGCGCCGTCGCCGGCCTCGAAGGCGTGGATGCGGTTGAACCACACGCCCCAGCTGTCGGCGCCGTAGGGATCCTGGTCGGTCAGCGGCGCGGAATGGCCGCCGGTGTTCCATTCCTTGCAGTTGACCGCGCAGGCATGGCACCCGACGCAGATGTCGAGGTCGATGACGAGGCCGAGCTTGCGGCCGGTGGTCTCGGCGGGAAGGCTGGTCATGGTCCTGGCCTTCCGCTTAGCGCCGGAAGCCCGCGCCGTAGCGCAGGATCTCGGGCGTCTCCATCATGCCCGGCGGGCGCTTCGCCGGCTCGAACTGCGGCACGCTTTCCGCTGCCTCGTCCTCACGTGCCTTCTCGATGCGCACGCGCAGGTCGTACCAGGCGGCCTGGCCGGTAATCGGATCGCTGTTGGCGTAGCGGTGCCCGTCGGGCTGGGGCGGCAGCAGCTCCGAGATCAGGTGGTTGAGCAGGAATCCCTTGCGCGACTCGGGCGCGTCGTTGTCGAGTGCCCAGGCGCCGCGGCGCTTGCCGATCGCGTTCCAGGTCCACGCTGTGTCCGGGTTCACGCCCTCGGCCAGCTTAATCTGCACCTTGATGCGGCCGTGATGGCTCGTGACCCACACCCAGTCGTCGTCGACCAGGCCGAGTTGCGTCGCGCGCCGGCGGTTCACGTAGAGCCGGTTGGCCGTGTGGATCTGGCGCAGCCAGGCGTTCTGCGAGCCCCAGCTATGGTACATCGCCATCGGCCGCTGGGTGATCGCGTGCATCGGGAATGCGTCGTCGTCGACCAGCGCGCCCTCGAAGGGCGGATACCAGAACGGCAGCGGGTCGAAATAGGCCTCGATGCGCTTGCGGTCGCGATCGGGCGGCTGCACGGCGCCATGGCCGCGCGCGGCGTTGCGGAACTTCTGCAGCGGCTCGCAATAAAGCTGCATGACGACGGGATCGGCCTTGCCGAGGAAGCCCATCTTCACCGCCCAGTCGAGATAGCCTTTGTTGGCGAAGCGGTAGTAGCGGTGCGACGGCTCGATCTCCTGGCGCCAGAAGCAGCCATTGGCGATGTAGGCCTCGACCTGCTTCGGGTTCGGCGCGCCGGTGCCGCCCTGGTTGCCCTCGGCGCCGCGAAATCCGGCCAGCATGCCGACGCCGGGCGTGCGCTCGTGGTTGGCGATGTAGTCGGCGAAGCCGCCGGGGAATTTCGCGCTGCCGTCCTCGCGGATCAGCGCCGGCAGCTTGAGGCGCACGCCGAGCTCCAGCAGCACGTCCTGGAACGGCCGCACGTCGCGCTCGGGCTTCACCACGGGCTGGCGGATCGCGTCGGCGGCGCCGTCGGCATCGCAGATCGGCCGGTCGAGCAGCGAGATGCAGTCGTGGCGCTCCAGATACGTCGTGTCGGGCAGCACCAGGTCGGCGAAGGCCACGGTCTCGGAATTGTAGGCGTCAGCGTAGATGATGTGCGGGATCGCGTACTCGCCGGTCTCGGGATCCTTCGCCGACAGCATCTCGATCGTGCCCGACGTGTTCATCGCCGAGTTCCAGCCCATGTTCGCCATGAACATGAACAGCGTGTCGATCTTGTACGGATCGCCCTGGCTGGCGTTGTGGATCACCATGTGCATCAGGCCGTGGGCGGCCATCGGCGCGTCCCAGGAATAGGCCTTGTCGATGCGGCGCGGCGTGCCGTCGGGATCGACCAGCAGGTCCTCCGGACCCATCACGAAGCCCAGCGGCGGGCCCGGCATCGGCTTGCCCGGTGTCAGGTGCTCGGCCTTGCCGTGCGGCTTCAGGGCCGGCGGTGCGGACTTGGGGTAGGGCGGCTTGTGGCGGAACCCGCCGGGGCAGTCGATCGCGCCGAGCAAAATCTGCAGGACGTGCAGCAGGCGGCAGGTCTGGAAGCCGTTGGCATGCGCCGAGATGCCGCGCATCGCGTGGAAGGCGACCGGCCGCCCGATGGTCTTCTCGTGCCGCCGCCCGGCCCAGTCGGTCCACGGGATGTCGAGCACGATCTGCTGCTCGAAGGCGGCGTGGGCGAGTTCGGCGGCGAGGCGGCGGATGGTGTCGGCCGGGATGCCGACGCGCTCGGCCACGGCATCGGGCGCGTATTGCGGATCGAGGTAGCGACGCACCATCAGCTCGAACACCGGCGTGGCCTGCGTGCCGTCGGCCAGCGTGCGGCGGCCGATCAGCGCCGGGCGGATGTCGGGCAGCAGCGCGCTGGCGGCCGTGTTGCCGTCGCCGTTCCAGCAGAGCGGGGTGCCCTTGTCGTCGCGCGCGAAGAGACCGTCCCTCGCCGTGCCCGGCGCGTCGATCACCAGCCAGGGCGCGTTGGTGTAGCGCACGAGATAGTCGAAATCGACCTTGTCGGCCCGGAGCAGCTCGTGGATCAGTGCGGCGATGAACAGCCCGTCGGTGCCCGGGCGGATGCCGATCCACTCGTCGGCGATGGCGGAGTAGCCGGTGCGCACGGGGTTGACCGACACGAACTTGGCGCCGCGGCCCTTGAGCTGGCCGAGGCCGATCTTGATCGGGTTCGAGGCGTGGTCCTCGGCGACGCCGAACATCATGAAGTACTTGGCCATGTGGAAGTCGGGCTCGCCGAACTCCCAGAACGAGCCGCCGATCGTGTACATCCCGGCCGCCGCCATGTTGACCGAGCAGAAGCCGCCGTGCGCGGCGTAGTTGGGCGTGCCGAACTGGCTCGCCCACCAGCCGGTCAAGGCCTGGCTCTGGTCGCGGCCGGTGAAGAAGGCGAGCTTGCGCGCGTCGGTGGCGCGGATGTCGCCGAGCCAGCGCGTCGCGATCGACAGCGCCTCTTCCCACTCGATCTCCTTGAACTCGCCCGAGCCGCGCTCGCCGACGCGGAGCAGCGGCTTGGTCAGCCGCGACGGCGCGTAGTGGGTCATGATGCCGGCCGAGCCCTTGGCGCAAAGCACGCCCTTGTTCACCGGGTGGGCCTTGTTCCCCTCGATGTAGCGGATCGCGCCGTCGCTGAGATGCACCTTGATGCCGCAGCGGCAGGCGCACATGTAGCAGGTGGTGGTCTTTACCTCGTCGCTGACCTTCGGCGACGTGTCGACGGTCTCGGCGACCGTCGCCAGCGGATTCAAGCTCAAGCGGTTCCTCCCGGCGCCGGCGTCAGGTCAGCGCGTCGATCTGCTCGTCGTTCAGTTTGCCCGGCACGACGGTGATCGGGACCCGAAGCTTGCCCGACATCTTGCCGACCAGGTGATTGACGAGCGGCCCCGGGCCTTCCGGTCCCGAACCCGCGCCCAGCACCAGGACGGAGATGCTGGGCTCCTCGTCGATCAGTTTCATGATCTGCTCGGCCCGCTCACCCTCGCGCACGTAGACCATCGGCATGGTCCCGGCGATTTCGTTCACTTGGGCCGACAGATCCTGCAGCAGCCGCTCGGCTTCCTCGCGGCGCTCCTGCTGGATCAGGGATTCGACCGCCATCCATTGCTGGAAGTCGGCCGGCTCCAACACGTAGAGCAGGGCGACGCGGCCGCCGGTTTTCTTCGCCCGGTTGCAGGCGAATCGCATGGCGGCGCGCAGTTCCGCCGTCGCGTCGACCGCGATCAGGAAGACGCGCGAAACCTGCGATTTGGGGCGGTCGGTCATCCTTCTCAGACTTTCCGGAACAGGAACGCGGCGCTCGATCCTGCCACCAATGCCATCAGCACCGCAATCAATCCATAGATCGGCGCGTCGCGGTGCGCGAACATATAGATATCCGCCCCCAGCCCGATCTTGGAGATGACCAGCGGCACGGTCTGCGCCCCGGCCACTTCGCCGTTGCGGAACAGGAACACCTCGACCTGGTAGGTGCCGACCGGGACATTCGCGGGGAAGGACAGGCTGGCGCGGAAGAGCTGGTTGCCGAGGAATTGGACCTTCTCGGTGCGATTCGAGAACAGCTGGTCCTCCTGCTTCAGGCGCAGGAGCGAGCTCGCGAACTCCTTGTAGGCCGGATCGGCCTCGCGCCCGCTGGCGTCGAGCCGCAAATTGTCCAGGCCGATCTGGTGGCGCTGCAGCACCTGGGGCGCGGCCAGCTCGGGGATCGGCTTGGTGGTGGCGACGGCGTAGAAGCTCGGCACGCGGCGGAAGCGGAACGACGCGCCGTGGATCCAGATGCCGGCCATGCGCTCCTTGCGCCGCACGATCTCCTCGCGCTCGGGGCCGCGCACGATCACGGCAATGTCGCCCTCGCCGTCGGTGGCGCCGAACACCAGCACGTTGGCGCCGGTGAAGCCGGTCGTGATCGCGATCAGGTGGCTCGAGAGATCGGCCACGACCGGGTCGGCGCGCGAAACCGTGGACGGGGCCAGCGCACCCGCCGCGATCGCCA
Source organism: Rhodospirillales bacterium (assembly GCA_016792605.1). Lineage (GTDB taxonomy): Bacteria > Pseudomonadota > Alphaproteobacteria > JAEULC01 > JAEULC01 > JAEULC01. The sequence continues at coordinate 1,774 of JAEULC010000255.1, read as the reverse complement.
GCAGGACCAACATCGCGCGCGCGGCGCTATGCAGGCGGGCGGCCATCAATGCGCCCTGGAAGCGCCGGTGAGGGTGAAGAGGTCGTCCGGCGTCACCAGGAGGTCGAACATCAGCTTGCCGCCGACCGTGAGCACCAGCGCGCCGAGCAGCGCGCGCATCCACTCGCCGCGGATCTTGGCGCCGTAAGCGGCGCCGAGCTGCGCCCCCAGCACGCCGCCGATCACCAGGAACAGCGCCAGCACAATGTCGACGGTGTGGTTGTAGAAGGCCTGCAGGAAGGTGACGTTGGCGGTGACGAACAGGATCTGGAACAGCGAGGTGCCGACGACGACGGAGGTCGGCATGCCGAGCAGGTAGATCATCGCCGGCACGATGATGAAGCCGCCGCCGACGCCCATCATCGCCGCCAGCACGCCGACGAAGAACCCGACCGCGACCGGCAGGATCGCGCTGATGTAGAGCCGCGAGCGGTTGAAGCGCACCTTGAACGGCAGGCCGTGCATCCAGGTGTGCTGGTGCAGCTTGCGGCTGGGCGCGCCGACCGGGGCGCGGGCGCGGCGCAGCATGGTGCGCACGGTCTCGCTGAGCATCAGTGCGCCGATGATGCCGAGGAAGATCACGTAGGCGATGCGGATCACCAGGTCGATCTGCCCGATCGAGCGCAGGAGCCCGAACAGCCACACGCCGGCCGCCGAGCCTACGAAGCCGCCGGCGAGCAGGAACAGCCCCATCTTCACGTCGACATTGCCGCGGCGCCAGTGCGCGATGACGCCGGAGATCGACGAGGCGGCGATCTTGTTGGCCTCGGTGCCGACCGCGACCGCCGGCGGCACGCCGATGAACATCAGGAGCGGCGTCATCAGGAACCCGCCGCCCACGCCGAACAGTCCCGACAGCACGCCGACCGCCAAGCCCATGCCGAGAATGAGGAAGACATTTACGGAGATTTCGGCGATCGGCAGATAGACGTACATGGTCACCCAGACCGCCCGGGACGGCCCACCAGGGCGACGGCCGCTTGCCCGGTCCGGCTGGCGATCCCGCGCCCCCAAGGCATCATAGCGGGATGCCCGGAAGTGGGAAGAATTATCTCAGAATCGCGGCCTGAATCAGGCCGGAATCTCGCCCAGCGCGTCGTCCAGCCGGCCCAGGAGCCCGTCGCAATCCGCCTCGGTATGGGCCAGCGAAATGTAGAGCTTCGTGCCCATCGGGTTGAGGAAGATGCCGCGCCGGAACAGGCCCAGCATGAGCGCCCGGCCCTTGGCGCCGTCGCCCTTCTTGGTGGTGCGGTAGTCGTAGACCGGGTCCGCGGAGAACACGACCTGGGCCAGGGGGCCGTCGCCGATCACCTGGGCGCGCACCTGGCGCTCGGCCAGCACGCGGCGCATCCCCTGGCGCAGGTATTCGCCCAGCGACCGCAGCTGGGTGTAGGTGTCGGGTTGGCGGTAGACGGCGAGGGCGGCCAGCGCCGCGGCCGTGGAGACCGGATTGCCGCCGAGGGTCGACGCGGTCCAGACATAGTCGTCGCGGCCCAGCCGGTCCTCGCGCACCCAGTCGAGGATGGCCTTGCTGCCGGCAAAGGCCCCGATCGGGAAGCCACCGCCCAGCGCCTTGCCGTAGGCGACGAGGTCAGGGCGCACGCCGTAGAACTCCTGCGCGCCGCCGAAGGCAAGGCGGAAGCCGGTGACGACCTCGTCGAAGATCAGCGGCACGCGATGCTTGTCGCAGGCCGCGCGCAGCCCCTCGAGGAAGCCGGGCCTGGGCGGGGTGCAG
>JAEULC010000318.1 GCA_016792605.1 Rhodospirillales bacterium | reverse complement strand
CGTCGGCACCTCGCCCTGCATCACCTCGCCGACGCCGCCGTCGATCGTGATGACGTCGCCGTCCTTCAGCGTGACGCCGGCGACCGAGAGGGTGCGCGCGGTCGGGTCGATGCGCAGCTCGCCGGCGCCGCTGACGCAGGGGCGGCCCATGCCGCGGGCGACCACCGCCGCGTGGCTGGTCATGCCGCCGCGCGTGGTCAGGATGCCCTGGGCCGCGTGCATGCCGTGGATGTCCTCGGGACTGGTCTCGGCGCGCACCAGGATGACCTTCTCGCCCTTGGCGGCGCGGTCCTCCGCTTCGTCGGCGTGGAACGCGATCTTGCCCGAGGCTGCCCCCGGCGAGGCCGGCAGGCCGCGCGCCAGCACCTTGCGCGGCGCCTTGGGATCGAGCGTCGGGTGCAGGAGTTGTTCCAGCGAGGCGGGATCGACGCGCTGGACCGCGAGCTTCTTGTCGATCAGGCCCTCCTTGACCATCTCGACCGCGATGCGCAGCGCGGCCGAGGCCGTGCGCTTGCCGCCGCGCGTCTGCAGCATGTAGAGCTTGTTCTGCTGCACGGTGAACTCGATGTCCTGCATGTCGCGGAAGTGCTTTTCCAGGCGCTTGCGGACGTCGTCGAGCTGCTTGAACACGCCGGGCATCGACTCTTCCATCGCCGGCATGGTCGATTTCTGCGCCTGCTTGCCGGCAATGGTGATCTGCTGCGGCGTGCGGATGCCGGCGACCACGTCCTCGCCCTGGGCATTCACCAGGTACTCGCCGTAGAACACGTTCTCGCCGGTCGACGGGTTGCGGGTGAAGGCGACGCCCGTCGCGCAGTCCTGGCCCATGTTGCCGAACACCATGGCCTGCACGTTCACCGCCGTGCCCCAGTCCTCGGGGATCTGGTGCAGGCGGCGATAAGTGATGGCGCGCTGGTTCATCCACGAGCCGAACACCGCGCCGATCGCGCCCCAGAGCTGGTCGGACGGGTTCTGCGGGAAGGGCTTGCCCAGCTCTTCGTCGACCTTGGCCTTGTATTCCGTGACGATCTTCTTCCAGTCGTCGGCGGTCATCTCGGTGTCGAGCGACAGGCCGCGGTCCTCCTTGTGCAGCTCGAGGATCTCCTCGAACAGGTGGTGGTCGATGTTGAGCACCACGTTGCCGTACATCTGGATAAAGCGGCGATAGGAGTCGTAGGCGAAGCGCGCGTCGCCCGAGCGCCTGGCGAGGCCCGCGACGGTCTCGTCGTTCAGCCCCAGGTTCAAGACCGTGTCCATCATGCCGGGCATCGACACGCGCGCGCCCGAGCGCACCGAGACCAGCAGCGGGTTCTCGGCATCGCCGAACCGGCAGCCCATGGAGCGCTCGACCCGCACCAGCGCCTCGGCGACCTGGGCCTGCAATTCCTTCGGGTAGGTGTTGTTGTTCTTGTAGTAGGCGGTGCAGACCTCGGTGGTGATGGTGAAGCCCGCCGGCACCGGCAGGCCCAGGCTCGCCATCTCGGCCAGGTTGGCGCCCTTGCCGCCCAAGAGGTTCTTCATTTCAGAGCGGCCGTCGGCCTTGCCGTCGCCGAAATTGTAGACCCACTTGCCCTTGGCCAACGGTGGCACCTTGGCGGCCGGCTTCGGCGCGACCACCTTCTTCGCGGCGACCGGCTTCTTGGCGACAAGCTTCTTCGGCGCAGCCTTTTTCGCCGCGATCTTCTTCCTGGCTTTCGCGACCGGCTTGGTCTTCGCCTTCGCGGCCGGCCTCGCGCTACGCTTCTTCGCTTTCGCCATGTTCGTCACCCTAGAGAAGGAGGGAGGCCTTCGCGCTCAGCCCTCGATTTTGCTGAAATCGGCCACGCGGTCCATCGTGCGGCGGATCCGGTTAAGTAGAAGCAAACGATTGACGCGCAAGCCGGCATCCTCGGCGTTGACCGTGACCTTGTCGAAGAACGTGTCGACCGGCCCGCGCAGCCCCGCCAGGGCCGCCATGGCGGCCGGATAGTCCTCGCGCCCGATGGCCGCTCCGGCATCCTTCTCGGCCGTATCGAGCCTGGCCATCAGGGCCTTTTCCTCGTCCTGGGCCAGCTTCACGGCCTCGGGCGCGGCGTCGTAGCTCTTGCCGTCCTTCTTCTCCTCGATCTTGAGGATGTTAGCGGCGCGGCGATAGGCGACCAGCAGGTTCGCGCCATCCTCGGTCTTGAGGAAAGTGGCGAGCGCATCCACCCGCGCCAGCAGGTCGACGATGTCGTCCTGCCCACCCAGCGCGAACACGGCCGCGATCAGGTCGTGGCGGACGCCCTTCTCCTTCAGCGCGACCTTCAGGCGGTCGGCGAAGAAGTCGAGCAGCTCGCGCGCATTGGCGTCGGCGCGGGCCGCGGCAAAGACCTGGCCGAGCTTCAGCCGCAGCCCGTTCTCCGTCACCAGGCGGATCACGCCCAGCGCGGCGCGGCGCAGCGCGTAGGGGTCCTTGGAGCCGGTCGGCTTTTCGTCGATAGCGAAGAAGCCGACGAGGCTGTCGATCTTGTCGGCCAGCGCGACGGCCACCGAAACCGGCTTGGTCGGGCATGCATCGTTGGGGCCTTGCGGCGAATAGTGATCCGCGATGGCGTCGGCGACGGCGGCCGGCAGCTTCTCGTTGAGGGCGTAGTACCGCCCCATCGTGCCCTGCAGTTCGGGGAACTCGCCGACCATGCCCGAGACGAGGTCGGCCTTGGCGAGACGCGCGGCCTGTTCGGCCTCAGCCGCATCGACGCCCTTGATCTGCTTGGCGATCGCGGCCGCAAGCTTGGCGATACGCTCGGCCTTGTCGTGCACCGAGCCGAGCCTGGCGTGGAACACCACGGTCTTCAGGACAGGCAGGCGCGATTCCAGCGTCGCCTTTAGGTCCTGGGTCCAGAAGAACTCGGCGTCGCTGAGGCGCGCGCGCAGCACGCGCTCGTTGCCGTTGACGATCGCCTTGCCGCCATCGGTCGCCGCCATGTTCGAGACGACGGCGAAATGGGTGACTTTTCTGCCCGACAGCAGCGTGAAGTATTTCTGGTGCTGGCGCATCGAGGTGCTGAGAACCTCGGGCGGCAACTCGGTAAAGCGCGGGTCGAGCCTGCCGACCAGCACGACAGGCCATTCGACCAGGCCGCAGACCTCTTCCAAGAGGCCGCGATCGTCCTTCAGCGTCAGCCCGTGCTCGGCGGCCACGCGCTTCAGCTCGGACTCGATGATCGTCTTGCGTTCCTCTCGGTCGAGGATGACATGCGCGTCCTTCAGGCGGGCGCGGTATTCCTTGTAGTCACGCACCTTGAACGGCTGCGGCGCCAGGAAGCGATGGCCCTTGGTGCCGTCGTCGAAGCCGAGCGGCGGCAGCGATCCGCCGCGCGGCAGGGCACCCTGCAGTACCTTGCCGTCGAACAGCACCAGGACCGCCTGCAGCGGCCGTACCCAGCGCAGCGTCGCATCGGCGAAGCGCATCGACTTCGGCCAGGGCAGGGCCTGGATCGCGTCCACCAGCAGCGCGGGCAGAACGGCGGCGGACTCGACGCCCTTCTTCTGGATGACGGCGAACCAGAACTCGGCTTTTCCGACCACGCGCTTCTCGCACTGATCGAGGCTTGCAAGGCCGGCGCCCTTCAGGAAGCCCTGGATCGCCTGGTCGGGCGAGCCGACGCGCGGGCCCTTCTTTTCCTCCGCCACGTCGGCGGTCTGGTGCGGCAGTCCTTCGACCGCCAGCGCCAGGCGGCGCGGCGTGACGAACGCCTCGGCCTTGCCGAAATGCAGCCCCGCCGCCGTCAGCCGCTCGGTGACGAGCTTCTTCAGATCCTCGGCCGCGCGCGCTTGCATGCGCGCGGGAATCTCCTCGGAGAAGAGTTCGAGCAGCAGCTCAGCCATGGACAGAGACTCTTGTTTGTCCCCCCTCCCCAGCGAGGGAGGGGGTTAGGGGGAGGGGGCTGCCGCGAGAGTGTGCGCAGACGGGCCCCCCCCCCAAACCCCCACCCCCCCGGGGGGGGGGGACAAAAAATGTTGTGCCCCAAGCCCGCCAACAACCACGAAAATTTTTGGGAGGGGATACAC
>JAEULC010000314.1 GCA_016792605.1 Rhodospirillales bacterium | reverse complement strand
TTGTGGGTGCCGGGCCGGGCGACGCGGAACTGCTGACGCTCAGGGCCGTGCGCGCGCTGCAGGGCGCCGACGTGATCCTCTACGACGATCTCGTCTCGGATGACGTGCTGGAACTGGCGCGGCGCGAGGCGAAGCGGATGTTGGTTGGCAAGCGCGGCCGCCGGCCGAGCTGCAAGCAGGACGAGATCAACGCCCTGATGGTCAGGCTGGCGCAGCAGGGCAAGCGCGTGGTGCGCCTGAAATCGGGCGATCCGATGATCTTTGGTCGCGCCGGCGAGGAGATCGCCGAGTTGCAGGCCCGGGGCATCCCGGTGCAGGTGGTGCCAGGGATAACCGCGGGCCTGGCCATGGCGGCCGCCCTTGGCGTGTCGCTGACCCACCGCGACGTTGCCCAGTCCGTTCGCTTCGTCACCGGCCATGCCCGCGACGGCGGGCTGCCGCCTGACCTTGACTGGGGTGGCCTGGCCGATCCGCGTACGACTCTGCTTGTCTACATGGCGCGCGGAACCGCCGGTGCGTTTGCCGGCCGGCTGATCGCGCACGGCGCGGCCCCCGGCACACCGCTGGTCGCCGTGGCGGCCATCAGCCGCCCCGCGGAAGCGCGCTGGGCGGGCACGCTGACCGAACTCGCCACGAGCGGCGTGGCGCTTCCGGACGACGGCGCGCCGCTGCTGATCGCCATCGGCCGGGTCCTGGAGCATGCCGGCAGCGCTCTGGCGGCGATCCCGCCCGGAGATCGACGCGCCGTTGCATAGTCACGATCGGCGGCGCCGGCCTCCCGCTGCCTTCCGCTCCGGCACGCGGTCCTCGGCGAAGGGCGAGCCTGCCTCCAGCACGGCGCCGGTCTGGTGGATCGCCTCGGCGATCTCCATCATCGCGCGGACGACGCGGCGATTGCGCTCGCCGTGCAGGCAGGCGACGTAGTCGGTGCTCTGCATGCCCGAGTCCAGCAAGTCGAGCATCCGGAAGCGCGGGTCGCTCATCGCCTCGACCTTCCAGACAACGCCGAGCCCAAGCCCGGCCGCCACGGCGCCAAGGACACCCTCGCGCGTGCTCAGCTCCAGGACCGGCCGTGTCTCGACACCGGCGCGCTTCAGGGCCGCGTCGAACACGCGCTGGGTATAGGAGCCCTCCTCGCGGCGCATCAACGGCTGGCCCTGCAGTTCGGCCAGACGCACCGCCTTGCGGCGGGCCCAGGGATGACCGAGGGGGACGATCACCACCGGGCTGTGCACCCAGAGCGGCACGCCGACGAAGGACGGATCGTTCTCGATCGACGGCAGGATGCCGATGTCGACATGGCGCTCCTCGAGCTGGCGACGCACATAGGTGGTGCTGCCAAGCAGCACGGAGACCCGCACCTCCGGATAGCGCCGGAGAAATCGGACGAACATGCCCATGACGATATGCGGGCCGTCCGCCGCGACCCGCAGATGCCCGCGACGCAACTCGTAGGAGGCGGTCAGCATTTCCTGCGCCTCCTCTTCGAGCGCGAAGAGGCGGCGCGTCACCTCGAACAGCGCGCGGCCGGCGGTCGTCAACGACACGTTGCGCCCTGCGCGGTCGAACAGCTTGACGCCATAGCCTTCCTCCAGAAGGCGCACCTGGATGGTGAGCGCCGGCTGCGTCAGGCTCAGCATCGCCGCGGCGCGCGAGAAGCCGCCCTCGCGGGCGACCATGTCGAAGGCGCGAAGCTGGGTAAAGTTCATGGCGGCCCGGTGCGATCCATAAATCTTCTTACCTAGGAGCAGTATATTTATTAATTTGCCTATGGACGGGACGCAATTCCATAGTCTCAATGCGTGCCGCGATCTGCGCGGCGGAGGGGATCTAAGGAATGTCGAGCCGCTCGCTGCGCGACGAAGCCCTGGCGCTCGCCGCCAGAAGCCACGAGGACAGCATCGCCGCGCTGGCGGCGCTGGTGCGGATCCCCAGCCTGACCGGCGAGGAAGGCAAGGCGCAGGCATACCTCGCCGCGCTCCTGCAGGAACTAGGGGCCGAAACGACCCTGGCCGAGCCCGATGTCGCCAAGCTGTTCGAGCGGTTTCCCCAGATCGCGCAGTACCCGACCCACTGGCAGCACGACCTGATCCTCCCCTACGCCGAACTGCCCAGCTACGCCGCGCTCAAGGACAGCGGCCTGGAGGAGGTGCTGAACTATGCCGGCCGCCCCAACCTCGTGGGAATCTTCCGCGGCACCGGCGGCGGCCGGTCGATCATCCTCAACGGTCATATCGACACGGTGACGATCGAGCCCCAGGTCGAATGGACGCGGGATCCGTTCGCCGCTACCATTGAAAATGGACTGATGTACGGCCGCGGCACGTCCGACATGAAGGGCGGCTTGATGGCGGCGCTGATGGCCATCACCTACCTGCGTCGCGTCGGCGCCATCCCGCGCGGCGACATCATCTTCCAGAGCGTGGTCAACGAGGAGCATGCCGGCAATGGCACGCTCGACCTGGTGCGGCGCGGCATCCGCGCCGATGCTGCCGTTGTGCTGGAGCCGACCAACAACACCGTGTCGGTCAGCCACCCGGGCGGACTCTACTGGCAGGTAAAGGTGCCGGGGCGCCCGCGCTCGCCGGGAGCGCGTTGGCAGGACGGCGCGCAGGACGGGGTCAGCGCGATCGAGAAGCTGCCCGCCGTGATCGGCGCGCTGGTCGAGCTGGAGAAGCGCTACAACAGCGTCGCCTCGGACGATCCGATGGAGGCAGGCCGCGCGCCCTTCTCCATGGTCATCGGCAAGGTTCTGGGTGGGCACTACGAGACCGTGACCGCCAGCGAGGCGACCTTGCGCGGAGGGGCCTATTTCGCGCCCGGCGCCGGTGACGTGGTGGAGGTGATGCGTAGTTTCCGCGAAAGCATCGCGGCGGCCAACAACGCCGATCCCTTCCTGAAGGACAACCCGGCCCGGGTGGAGTTCCTGCACCACGACGACAGCACGCGCCAGAGCCCGCAACTGCCGATCGCAGTGCACATGTGCGGCGTCCTGGCCGGTCGCGGTGGCAAGGGCGCGGTGCATCCCGGCCCGTTCTGCTGCGACATGCGCCACCTGGTCAATCAGGGCGGCATTCCCAGCATCATTTTCGGCCCGGGCACGATCGCCCAGGCGCACAAGCCGGACGAGCATATCGCGCTGGCGGAATACACGGAATGCATCGAGCACCTGATCGACTTCATCTGGGCTTGGTGCAACGAGGACGCGGCAACGGTGTAGCGCCGCGCGGGGACAGAGGAAGACGACCTGACTTCATCCGGGGACCGACGACGGGAGAGGGGAGCTATCGATGAAAGCCAGCACAATCTTCACCATGGCCGCGGCGGCGCTGATCGCCGCGGCGCCGCTCGCGGGCGCCGGCGCCCAGGCACCCAAGAAGGGCGGGACGCTGACCTATACCTACCAGCCCGAGCCGACGGCGATCTCGACGCTCGCCACGACGGCCGTGCCGGTGGCGCTGATCTCGACCAAGATCTATGACGGGCTGTTGGAATATGCCGGGCCGGGACTGGACCCGAAGCCGGGCCTGGCGGAGTCCTGGACTGTGTCGCCCGACAACCTGAGCTACAGCTTCAAGCTGCGCCAGGGCGTGAAGTGGCACGACGGCAAGCCCCTCACGTCGGCCGACGTGAAGTTCAGCATCGAGACCCTGGCGCTGAACTACCATTCGCGCGGCAAGACCTATTTCGGCAACGTGACGGCGATCGAGACCCCCGACGACCGCAGCGTGGTCGTCAAGCTGAAGGCGCCGGTGCCCTACTTCCTCAAGGCGTTCCAGCCCAGCGAAACGCCGATCATGCCCAAGCACGCCTTCAGCGAGCAGGAGATCGCCGAGAAGAAGGTGCGCCAGGCGAAGGTCATGCAGGAGCCGGTCGGCACCGGGCCCTTCAAGATGAAGGAGTGGAAGAAGGGCAGCCACATCATCCTGGAGCGCAACGCCGACTACTGGAAGCCGGGGCTTCCCTATCTCGACCAGGTCGTCCTGCGCGTGCTGCCGGACGGGGCGGCCCGCGCCATCGCCGTTGAGAAGGGAGAAGTCGACCTGGCGCCGATGACCGCCCTGCCCCCGGCCGAGATCCAGCGCCTGGGCAAGCTGCCGAGCCTGGTATCGTCGCAGGCCGGCAGCGAGGGCCTGGGGCCGATCATGTGGCTGGAGACAAACCTGCGCGAGAAGCCGCTCGCCGACCTGGCGGTACGCCAGGCGATCAGCCTGGCAATCGACCGCGACAAGCTGGTCGACGTGATCTGGTACGGCATGGGCAAGCCCGCGCGCGGCCCGATCGTCAGCGGCAACCCGAACCACTTCAACGCCGCCCTGCCGAAGCTGGAATACAATCCCGCTAAGGCGAACAAGCTGCTCGACGACGCGGGCTACAAGCGGGGGCCCGACGGCGTGCGCTTCAAGCTGCCGCAGAACTTCCTGCCCTATGGGGAGGAATGGGTGCGCCAAGCCGAATACATCAAGCAGGAGCTCGGCAAGATCGGCATCCAGGCCGACATCGAGAGCCTGGACATGGGCGGCTGGCTGAAGAAGGTCTTCACCGATTGGACCTACCAGATCACCAGCGACTTCCACCACAACTACGTCGACCCGACGATCGGCGTACAGCGCGCCTTCCTGTCGACCAACATCCAGAAGGGTGCCACCTTCAACAACTCAATGGGCTACGTGAATCCGAAGCTGGACGAACTGCTGCAGAAGGCGGCGGCGACGCCGGATGGGCCGGAGCGCAAGAAGCTGTGGGACGATGCGCAAAAGATCATGCAGGACGACCTACCGGTGATCTACCTGATCGAGATCGGCTACACGCACATCTGGAACAAGCGGGTGAAGGGCCTGATCACGAACGGCATCTCCATGTACTCCAACTGGGACTCGGTGTGGCTCGAATAGCTGGAATGCCATGGCCGGCGGTGGACGACCGCGCCGCCGGCCGCTCCTAGGCGGCATCCCGGCCATGCGCCAAGCCTCGCTGTTGTTCCTGGTGCGCCGCCTGGTCCAGGTCGTGCCGGTCGTCCTCGCCATCGCGGCGGTAAACTTCTTTCTGCTGCGCATGGCGCCGGGCGACGTGGCCGATATCCTGGCCGGCCAGATGGGGCACGCAACGCTGGAGTTCACCCAGCAGCTGCGCCGCGAGTTCGGCCTCGACCAGCCGGTCTACATGCAGTTCTTCTACTATATCGGCAAGCTCTTGACGCTCGACCTGGGCCGGTCGCACCTGCAGCAGGCGCCGGTGATCGACCTGATCCTCGACCGGTTGCCGGCCACCGTGATCCTGATGCTTACCTCGATCCTCATCGCCATCGCGGTCGGCATCGTGCTGGGCGTGGCGGCGGCGCGGCGCGAAGGCAGGCTGGCCGACACGCTGGTGTCCGTCACCGCGCTGGTGGTCTATGCCACCCCGGCTTTCTGGCTGGGCTTGATGCTGATCGTGCTGTTCTCGATCCAGCTCGACCTGCTGCCGTCCGGCGGCATGTACCAGATCGGCGCCGGGAGAACGGGCCTCGCCCATGCCCTCGATGTTGCGAAGCACCTGGTCCTCCCATCGGTCACGCTCGGCCTGTTCTACGTCGCGATCTATACCCGGCTGATGCGCGCCTCGATGCTCGAGGTCTACGGCCTGGAGTTCATCACCACGGCCCGCGCCAAGGGCCTGTCCGAAACCACGATCGCCTGGACCCACGCGCTGCGTAACGCGCTGCTGCCGGTGGTTACGCTCGCCGGCGTGCAGTTCGGCCACCTGCTCGGCGGCTCGATCCTGGTCGAGACCGTGTTCGCCTGGCCCGGCCTGGGGCGCCTGGTGTTCGATGCCCTGCTGCAGCGCGACCTGAACCTGCTGCTCGGCATCCTGTTCGTGTCCTCGGTCGTGGTCGTGTTTGCCAACCTCGCGGTCGACCTGATCTACGGCCTGCTCGATCCGCGGATCGTGCACAAGTGAACGGCCTTGCCTTGTTCTGGAGGCGGTATCGCCGCAATCGCGGCGCGGTCGCCGGCGCGGCCACGCTGGCCTTGGTCGTGGTCGCCGCCCTGGTCGGGCCCCTGCTCTACCCGGTCGACCCGTTCGACATGGTCGGGCGCCCGTCGCAGCCGCCCTTCGGGCGGTTCCCGCTCGGCACCGATGTCGCCGGGCGCGACGTGCTCGCCGGCATCCTCAACGGCGCGCGCATCTCGCTGGTGATCGGCATCCTGGCGAGCCTCGCCGCGACGCTGCTGGGCGTGCTGGTCGGCGCCATTGCCGGCTACTACGGCGGCCGCATCGACGACATGCTGATGCGCGTCACCGAGTTCTTCCTGACCATCCCGTCCTTCGTGCTGGCGGTCGTCGTCGTCGCCATCTTCCAGCCGACGGTCATGACGGTGACCTGCGCCATCGCGATCGTGTCATGGCCGTCGGTCGCGCGCCTCGCGCGCGGCGAGTTCATCGCCCAGCGCGACCGCGAGTACGTCAAGGGTTGCCGTGCCATCGGCATGCCGGACTGGGAGATCATCCTGCTGCAGATCATGCCGAACGCCCTGCCGCCGGTGATCGTGGTGTCGTCCTTGATGGTGGCGACCGCGATCCTGACCGAGTCCGGCCTGTCCTTCCTGGGCCTCGGCGACCCGAACCTGGTGTCCTGGGGCTACATGATCGGGGTCGCGCGCACCGTCCTGCGCACGGCGTGGTGGATGGCGGCGATCCCGGGCGCCATGATCCTGGTCACGGTGCTGGCCATCAACCTGGTCGGTGAAGGGCTCAACGACGCCCTGAACCCGAAGCTGCGCAGGCGATGACCGCGCCGATGCCGCCCGTGCTGGCCGTGGAGGGCCTCAGCGTCGAGTTCCGCACGGCGCGCGGCGTGGTCCGCGCGGTCGACGACCTGAGCTTCACGATCGGCGAGGGCGAGACCGTGGCCATTGTCGGCGAGTCCGGCTCGGGCAAGAGCACCGCCGCCATGGCGATGCTGCGGCTGATCGCCGACCCGCCGGGCCGGATCGTCGCAGGCAGCATCCGCCTCGACGGGCAGGAGCTGCTGACGCTCGACGACGCCAGCCTGCGGCGGGTGCGCGGCCGTCAGATCGCAATGATCTTCCAGGACCCGATGATGGCGCTGAACCCGATCTATACGATCGAGCGCCAGATCGGCGAGGTGCTGCGGCTGCATCTCGGCGTCGGGCGCGCTGAGGCCTTTGCCCAGACGGTCGAGCTGCTGCGCCTGGTCGGGGTGCCGGCGCCCGAGGATCGCGCGCGGCAGTACCCGCACAACCTGTCGGGCGGCATGCGCCAGCGGGTGATGATCGCCATGGCGCTGGCATGCCGCCCGCGCCTGCTGATCGCCGACGAGCCGACGACGGCGCTGGACGTCACGGTGCAGGCCCAGGTGCTTGAGCTGATCCAGGAACTGAAGACCAGGCTCGGCATGGCGGTGCTGCTGATCACCCATGACCTGGGCGTGGTGGCGGAGACCGCGCACCGGGTGATCGTGATGTACACCGGCGGCAAGGTCGAGGAGGCGACGGCAGGCCAGCTCTTCGCCGATCCGCGCCATCCCTACACGCAAGGCCTGCTCCAGGCAGCGAAATGGGAGGAGAGCGACGGCGTGGAGCTGCGCGAGATTCCCGGCACCGTTCCCTCGCCATTCGCCATGCCGACGGGGTGCAGCTTCGCGCCGCGCTGCGCCGCCGTCGTTCCGCGCTGCCAGACGGACCGGCCCGCCCTGACAGAGATCCTGCCCGGCCGGCCGGTGCGCTGTTTCGTGGCGCAGGGGGCGGCGCGATGAGCCAGCCTGTGCTCGAGGTCCGCGACCTCACCAAGCGCTACCCGGTGCGCGGCGGCCTATTCTCCGCCGGCAGGTCGGTCCATGCCCTGGAAGGGGTCACCCTGTCGGTGGCGCGCGGCGAGACGCTGGCGATCGTCGGCGAATCCGGCTGCGGCAAGTCCACCTTCGCCCGCTGCGTGGTGCGGCTGGAGGATGCGAGCGCCGGCAGCGTGATCCTGAACGGCGCCGACATCACGCGTACGAGGGGCCGCGCCTTGCGGTCATTGCGGCGGCATCT
>JAEULC010000309.1 GCA_016792605.1 Rhodospirillales bacterium | reverse complement strand
GTTAAGAGTCCTTCCGAAACCAGGTCGCGAAACGCCTCGCGGACGATCACCTGGCTGACGCCGTATTCGGTCGCGATCCGGTCCTGGGCCAGCCGCCCGCCCTCGGGCACCTGCCCGCGCAGAACCGCCGTCCGCAGCCGGTCGGCGACCAGCGTGTAGGCCGGCAGATTGTCGAGCTTCGGCTGGTGGGCGGGGCGCGGTCGGGTCTGCATGTTGGCGTGCATCTACTCCGTCGAAGGGCGGTTGCTGGACTACCTGCTGGCCAAGATGCTGGTGAGCGGCAGGCTCGGCATCTTCGCCAGCAGCTATTCCGAAATCGCAGTGGCCATCTCCGGCGCCATGAGGAATAATCGATTATCGATAATTTAGCAATCCCGGAGACCGGACCATGCGCCTCGCCGATTTCGACGCCGTGACCTTCGACGTCTACGGCACGCTGATCGACTGGGAGCCGACGCTGACCGCATTCCTCGTCCGCGTTGCCCGGACGGGCGGCATCGACAAGCCCGGCCCCGAGTTGATGGCGGTCTACGACCGGATCCGGGCGAAGATCCAGATCGAGAATCCCGCCCTGCTCTATCCGGAGATCCTGCGGCGCTGCTACGACGCCTTCTGCCGGGAGCTGAAGATCGCGCCCGTCGACGCCGATCGCGACGCCTTCGGCCGCGGACCCGAAACCTGGCCGGCCTATGCCGACAGCTCCGCGAGCCTGAAAGCCTTGCAGGCCAGGGCCAAGATCGGCGCGCTCTCGAACATCGACGAGGCCTCGTTGAAAGGCTCGTGCCGCAAGCTCGACATCGCGTTCGATCTCGTCGTGACGGCCGAGCGCGTGCGGAACTACAAGCCCGCCCTGCCCCATTTCACGACGGCGCTCGCCGAACTCCAGGCGATGGGGGTTCCCAAGAACCGCGTGCTGCACGTGGCGCAGAGCCTGCGCGCGGACGTAGCGCCCGCCAACGCGCTCGGCCTCACCTGCGTCTGGGTCAACCGCCAGGGCCGCCAGCTCGGGCTCACCGGCGCCGGCACCGCCGAGGCCAGGCCCGACCTCACCGTCGCGAGCCTGGAGGAATTGCTGAAGACGATCGCTTAGCCAGCCACGATCCGCTGCAGCTCGGCCTTCACCGCGGCGCCTTCCTTCAGGCCCAGCGCCTCGGCCAGCGGATTGGCGCGGCTGACGACGCCGCCGGTCCAGGTATCGGCGCCGTCGCCGATCCGGGCGCTGGTGTGGGCGACGGCGGCGGCGGGAATCCCGCATTGCTGCAGCAGGTCGAGGCCGGCGATGCCCGCCTCGTCCTTGCCCACGCCGGCGTCGTTGAAGACGACCAGCGCCGGCTTGACGTCGACGACGAAGCGCGCGGCCGACAGCGCGCCGTGCGACCCGCAGACCACGTAGCAGCCCTGGGCCATCGGCGTGACCTTCGCGATCGAGTCGATCACGACGACACGCCCGCCCGGGCCGCGCGCGACCTCGGTGAGCGTCGTGCCGACCGGCCCCAACGGCGCGGGCTCGAGCGGCTTCGCGCCACGGTCGCGGCCCAGCGCCACGGCGGTAAGCGGCACGGCGCAGAACGCCAGCGCGATGGCGCCCCAGGCCAGGGCCTCGCGGTTGTCGAAATTCTCCACCCATTGCAGCAGCACCGCCGGCAGAACGAGCAGCGCGGCGAGGACGAGGTCGAGCTTGCGCCAGGCGCTGGGCATCACGCGCACGAAACGGCCGAATGCGCCTAGCAGCGCCAGCGACAGGAACAGCCCCAGCGTCGGCACCAGGAAATGCCCGATCAGGAAGTCGCGGTAGCGGCCGTTGAGCCAGTCATAGATGACATTGCGCGGCCCCAGCGGCAGGGCGCGCATGAACGGCCCCATCGACGGCAGGTCGGGGCGCAGCGCCAGGAGCCAGGTGAGCACGCAGGCCCAGACCAGCAGCACCAGCAGCAGCCGGTCGCGCCAGAACGTGTCGCGGAACCGGCAGATGATCGCAGAGGGCGCGGCCAGCACGATCGGCGTCGCCGGCGCCGCGAGACGGCGCGCGCATTCGGCGAAGAGCAGCGCGGCGAGCAAGGCCTGCAGCAGGAACAGCCCCAGCGGCTCGGCCAGGATCGACTTGTCGTACCACTGCGCCACGCCCGCGCGCGCGCCGACCGCGAGCAGCGAGGCGAGGCCCTGCGCCAGGAAGGCGAGCCCGATCGCGGCGGCCGTGCCCGGCCATTGCTGGAGCACCGCGAGCGTCATCACGGCGCCGAGCACCGCGGCGCCGAGCCAGCCGAGCCACCACTTCGGATGCTCGGTCACCGAGCCCGACGCGTCGAACTTGGGCTTGCGCGCGGCGTCGACGATGCCCCAGTTGCCGCCGACCGTGCCCTCGAGCTTGGTCTTCCAGGGCTGGTCCAGCGCCTCGACGATGTTGTAGTCGAGCCCGTGGTCCTTCGACAGGCGCGTGAAGGCAGAGAGGAACTTCGCCTGCATCACGCGGCCGGGCGAGGCTTCCTCGCGGTCGCGGCCGGCGCTGGGCCACCCCACCTCGCCGATCAGGATCGGCTTGTCGGGAAAGGCCTGCTTCACCTTTCGGTAGACCGCGAGAATGTGCGCCATCGACCCGTCGACATCGACCGGGTCGTCCTCCCAGTAGGGCAGGAAGTGGACGGTGATGTAGTCGACCTCCTGCGCCAACTGCGGATGGCGCAGCCAGTACTCCCAGACGTCGGCATAGGACACGGGCTGCTTGATCGCGGCGCGGACTTGGCGAAGCTTGGCCGCGATCTCCTCGGCCGGCAGCTCGCCGCGCAGCAGCACCTCGTTGCCGACGATCACGCGGTTGATCGTGTCGGGGTACTTGTTGGCCTGGTCGATCAGCCCCTGGACTTCGATCTCGTTGCGCGCCCGGTCGAAGCTGAGCCAGGCCGCGTGCGTCACCTTGATGTCGTACTTGCCGGCCAGCCGCGGGACGTTCTCCAGCCCCTCGGTCGAGGAGTAGGTGCGAACGGCCGCGACCTTGTCCTTCAGCAGCGCCAGGTCCTGCTCGATCTGCTGGGCCGAGGGAAATTTCTGCGCCATGGGAGACTGGCCGCGGCGGAACGGCGCGAACGACGCGCTCGACAGGCGCTCGGCGCTCCACGCTCCCTCCACCTTCACCGGCCGATTGGCGGCAAACCAGGCGGCCAGGCTGACCAGCGCGGCCACGAGGCTCGCGGCCAGGACCGTGATCAGGCGGGTACGATTCTCCATCGGGGGTCTGTAACGCTCGGGGAATGGTGAGAATGGGCGCTGCCCGCAGTCTACCGTCGCGATCTTCTCATGTCCCCCCTCCCCTTGCGGGAGGGGGACAGGGGGAGGGGTATCGCGTGTCTCGACGCGATGGTGCGGATGTTGCGGTGCGATTCCAGCGCACGTTCGGCGCCGCCCCCCCCCCCCAAACCCCCCCCCCGCGGGGGGGGGGGGGCCCCCACAGTCATTGAGGATTTCGGGGCGGGCCAGTGGCCCGGGTTTAGGGGGGGGGCC
>JAEULC010000296.1 GCA_016792605.1 Rhodospirillales bacterium | reverse complement strand
CCTTCCTTCAGCGTGTTCACCAGCGTCTCGGTGAAGTCCTTGCGGGTCGCCAGCAGGGTCGCGTTCGAACCGAAGGTCTGCGAGGCCGTGCGCAGCTGGCCCAGCGCCGAGGAGTACTCGTTCACGTCGGCGTTGATGTCGCCGACCGTGCCCCAGTTGTTGGTGACCGTCGAGATGTCGGCGCCCAGGTTCGAAGCCGTGAGGTTCGAGCCGGTGACCGTCAGTTCGACCGTCGAGTCCTCGTTGAAGTTGACCTCGAGGTTGTCCGGGGTCGCCTTCAGGAGGTTCACGCCGTTGTAGCTGGCATCGTTGATCAGGTTGTTGAGCTGCACAGCCAGCAGCTCGGCCTGATTGCCCAGCGTCGAGCGCTCGGCCGCCGT
The DNA here is from genome assembly GCA_016792605.1 of Rhodospirillales bacterium. Taxonomy (GTDB): domain Bacteria; phylum Pseudomonadota; class Alphaproteobacteria; order JAEULC01; family JAEULC01; genus JAEULC01. The sequence goes on along the minus strand of JAEULC010000296.1, from coordinate 5,757 downwards.
CGCAGCCGACTTCGCCGATTCCGCGATGCCTCGGATCTGCTCGACGATCTTCGACGCCGAGTCGATCGCCTGCACCGCGTTGCTCACCGCGCTGATCGCCTGGTCGACCTTGCCCTTGACGGCCGTGAGGTCGGTGGCGCGGTTGTTGAGCGACCGCGCCGTGAAGAACGCGGACGCGTCGTCCAGCGCGCTGGCGACCTTCAAGCCGGTCGACAGACGGCCCTGGGTACGACCGATCAGGCTGGTGGTGCTCTGGAGGGACAGCAGGTTGGAGCGCGAGGCCGCGCCCAACGTGATGTTATTCGAAGCCATGAAATCAATCCCTTTCTAGGATCAAGCGCCCGCTTCTGCAGGCAGTAAATTTCGTGCCCTCCGCGGCCGGCCCGTTCTGGGACGGACGGTTCGGACCCGACGCCAAGGCGCACCACTACCGGCGATGCGCCCTGCCGCGCCCCGGTCGAAGCAACCGATGTACCGTCGAAAACGCATAAAATATTGGATTCCTTGGATCGGCGATTTCAATCAGTTCGACAGTTAACCGAAGCTTACCTGGAATCGCCGCCCGGCAATTCTTGCCGCCGCCCGGCAATTCCTGCCGCCTAGCGGAAGTATTTGCCTAGGCGATCGGAACAAGTATTTCCGCTGTCGTGCGATCATGCTTAAGCGGTTCTTAAGCGAAAGAAATAATACTGCGAAAACAAGCAATAGCGACGAAGCACGCCATGAACCGCACCGCCGAGGGCGCCGACATCGTCCTCCTCATCAAGGGCCAGAGCCAGTACGACACGATGCGCGAACTGACGGCCGACATCGCCGTCGCGTTCCGCCAGCGTGGACTGCAGGTAGTCGAGATCGATGGCATGGCGCCGGGCGCGGGCGCGCTGCTCGAAGCCTTGATGTCGGGCGGCCGCGTCGCCTTCGTCTACGGCATGAACGGGTGGGGCCTTGGCGCCTCGCTGAACCTGAACCGCCTGTGCGACGACGCCGGCGTCCCCTATGTCGGCCATCTCTTCGACCACCCGCTGACCTACGCCAAGCGCCTTTTCGACGCGCCGCGAAACGCCGTGTGGTGCCTGCACGATTCGACCTATGTCCGCTTCGTCGACGAGGACCTTGCCCTGCCCGGCGCCAAGGCGGTCGTGCCGGTCGGCGGCCCCGTGGCGGACCCCGCCGCCACGCCGCTGCCGGTCGACGCGCGCGACATCGCGATCCTGTTCCCCGGCTCGGGATACTCGTCGACCACGGCGACCAAGCCCTGGTCGACCGCCAGCGCGGCCGAGCGCAAGGTGATGGACGCGATCTACGACCTCGCCCTCTACGACACCGGGCGGCCCTTGCACGACACCATCCGGCAGGTGCTGCGCCTGTACAGCGGCGTCGCCGTCGACTGGCGCGCCGACTGGATCGCCCGCATCTTCACGATGCTCGACAACCAGCTGCGCGTGGAGCGCCGCGTCGAGGTGGTGAAGGCCCTGGCCGAGCTGCCGATCCAGGTCTACGGCCATGGCTGGGACAATCTTGCCGCCAAGGGGGGCGGCGCGCGCTTTCACGCGCCGGTCGGCTTCCGCGAAACCCAGGCCCTGATGGGCCGCGCCAAGGTCGTGCTGAACGTGCTGCCCTGCGTGGTCGACGCGCCGCATGACCGCATCTTCTATTCCACCATGGCCGGCGCCGTGTCGCTGACCGACCGCAACCGCTGGGTCGAGCGCCACTACGCCGAGGGCGGCGAGCTGGCGATCTACGACCTGCCGCCGCGCGACCTGGGCGCCGCCGTGGCCGAGTTCCTCGCCGACCGCGACAGCCTGGAACGCATCGCCGCCGCCGGCCGCGCGCGCACCGCTGAGGACCACACCTGGCTCAACCGCGTCGACGCGATCCTGGACGCCGTCGCCGCCCAGCGCCTCGCCTACGCGGCCTGATGATCCCGCAGGCCGACACCCCCGACGCCATCGTCGAACGCTGCAGCGCCGCGCTCGCCGAGCGACCCGACGATGCCGACGCGACGCGGCGCCTGGGCGCCATCCTGACCGATCCCGCGCAGCTCGACGCGGCGATGCACGCGCTGGCGCAGTCCGCGGCGCCCGGGCGCATCGCCGCGCTGGGACTGGTCCACCAGATCCTGGGCGCGCGCGACGATGCCTCCGCCGCCTATCGCCGCGCCGTCGCGCGCGACCCGGCGCAACTGGTCGCGCTGCGCGGCCTGATGACGCTCGCCCGGTCGCCGGCGGAGTCCGAGGAAGCCGCCGAGCTGCTGCGCGAGGCCTTGAAGCACGACCCCGAACAGGCGGTGCTGATGGCCGACCTCGGCAGCGCCCTCTACCGCGCCCGGCGCTACGTCCAGGCCCTGCCGATCCTCGAGCGGGCCATCCAGCTTCGCCCCAACACGGCCGCGGCACGCCAGTGCTTCTTCCTCCACCAGGAGCTCGGCGAGCCCGAGCGCGCCCGCGCCGTCTTCGCCCGCCACCTGAGCCGCCACTGCGATCCGGCGCTGGAACTGCACGCCGCCACGCTGCTGCCGCCGATCCCGTCCAGCGCCGCGCACATCGCGCGCTGGCGCGACCGCTTCCGCCGCAACGTCGCCGCGCTGGCCGACGACCCGCCAGCGCTGGGCGATCCCGGGCAGGGCTTCGCCCGCTCGCTGTTCCTGCTTGCCTATCACGGCCTCGACGACCGCAGCCTGCGCAGCGACCTCGCCCGCCTTTATCGCCGCGCCTGCCCGGCGCTCGCCTTCACCGCGCCGCATTGCCTGGAAGCGAAGCCCCGCGCGGGCCGCATCAAGCTCGCGCTCGTGTCCTCGTTCTTCCGCGACCACACGGTCGGCAAGCTCAACATCGGCTTCGTCGAGCGCCTGCCGCGCGAGCTGTTCGAGGTCACGGTCTTCGCCGTGCCCGGCCGCGCCGACGCCATGACCCAGCGCTACCGTGCCGCGGCCGATCGCTTCGTGACCCTGCCGGCGAACTTGTGGGAGGCGCGCGCGCTGATCGCCGACAGCCAGCAGGACGCGATCTTCTATCCGGAGATCGGCATGGAGGCGATGGCCTACATGCTGGCCTTCGCGCGGCTGGCGCCGCTGCAGTTCACCACCTGGGGCCATCCCGAGACGACGGGCATCGACACGATCGACGCCTTCCTGTCGAGCGCGTGGCTGGAGCCCGCGGGCGCCGAGGCCGCCTACAGCGAGACGCTGGTGTGGCTCGACGCCCTGCCCGCCGCGCCGGCGCCGCCCGAGGCGAAGCGCCGCTTCGAGCGCGCGCATCTGGGCCTGCCGGAGGACCGGCGCCTCTACGCCTGCCCGCAGACCCTGTTCAAGTTCCACCCGAGCTTCGACCCGATGCTCGCCGAGATCCTGGCCCGCGACCCCGACGGGCTGCTCGTGCTGCTGGAAGGCCCGACGCCGGAATGGGCGGCGAAGCTCGCGCGACGCCTGCGCCGCGCCGGCATCGACACCGACCACCAGGTACGGTTCCTGCCGCCGATGCCGCTCGACCAGTATCTGAGCCTCTGCCGCGTCGCCGACGTCGTGCTCGACCCGCCGGTCTTCGGCGGCGGCAACAGCAGCTACGAGGCATTCTGCCAGGACGCCGTCGTGGTGACGGTCGAGGGCGAGTTCCTGCGCGGGCGCATTACCGCCGCCATGTACCGCAAGATGGGCCTCGCCGATCTGGTCCCCGCCGACGCCCGCGCCTATGTCGACCTCGCGCTGCGCGTCGCCCGGGACAAAGACTTCCGCGCCGAACAGCAGCGCCGCATCGCCGCGAACCGGCATCGAATCTACGACAACGACGACGGCGTGAAGGCGCTGGCGGCGTTCGTCGAAGGCGCGCTGCGCGCCTAGTCCGCCGCCTGCGCGGCCTCGTGCCGGGCGATCACGGCCAGGAACACGTCGGCGAATTCTGCCAGCTTCTTCTGCCCGACGCCGTAGACCGTGGCGAACTGCGTGCGGTCGCGCGGCTTGATCATGGCCATGTCGCTCAGCGTCTTGTCGGAGAACACGACATAGGCCGGCACCGAGCGCGCCCGTGCCAGCTCGACGCGCAGGCGCTTGAGCGCGGCGAGCAAGTTGCCGTCGACGTTCTCCGCCACCGCCTGGGCCAGGCGTGTCGAGCGCTTCGACGTGCTGGAGCGGCGCGCCTCCTCGACCCGCAGCATCACCCGCTCGCCCTCGCGCAGGATGCGCCAGCCGCGCTCGGCAAGCTTCACCCCGCCATAGCCGGCAATGTCCACGACGATCGCGTTGGCGGCGTAGAGCTGGCGCAGCAGCGAGCGCCAGACGCCCTGGTCGGTCGCCTTGCCTGACCCGTAGCAGGAAAGCTGGTTGTGCCCGGCCGAGCGGATCCGGTCGGTGTCGCGGCCCACCAGCACGTCGACGATATGTGCCTGGCCATAGAGCTGGCCGGTCGCGACCACGGTCTCCAGCAGGGCGATGGCGCGGTCGGTCGCGTCGACCGTGGCGCTGGGCTGCAGGCACTGATCGCAATTGCCGCAGGGGCCGTGCGTCTCGCCGAAATAGCCGAGCAGCACCTGGCGCCGGCAAGACGAGGCCTCGCAGTACGCCAGGAGCGCGTCGAGCCGTCGCTGCTCGATGCGCTTCTGGGCGTCCGACGCATTGCCCTCGTCGATCATCGCGCGCCTTATACGGATGTCGTCGAAGCCGTAGAGCAGCACGGCGCGGGCCGGCTTGCCGTCGCGCCCGGCGCGGCCGATCTCCTGGTAGTAGGCCTCCATGTTCGCCGGCAGGTCGGTGTGGAATACGAAGCGCACGTCGGGCTTATCGATGCCCATGCCGAAGGCGATGGTCGCGACCATGGTGACGGTCGGGTCGGTCAGGAACCGGTCGAGATTCTGCCGCCGGACCTCGGTGTCCAAGCCGGCATGGTAGGGCAGCGCCGGGAAACCGTGCTGGTTCAGCGTCTCGGCCAGGCGGTCGACCGACTTGCGCGCCAGGCAGTAGACGATGCCCTGCTCGCCCCGGTGCTCGCCCATCAGCTCCAGCAGCCGCTTGGTGGCGCCCGCCTTGTCCTCGACCGCGATCTGGATGTTGGGGCGGTCGAAGCCGAGGGCGAACACGTCGGCCTTGCCGTCGAAGATCCGCGCCAGGATGTCGGCCCGGGTCTGCTTGTCCGCCGTCGCGGTGAAGCCCGCCAGCGGCACGCCGGGAAACAGCGTGCGGAGCTGGGCGAGTTGCATGTACTCCGGCCGGAAGTCGTGGCCCCACTGGCTGACGCAGTGCACCTCGTCGATCACGAACTGTGCGATGTCGAGCTTTTGCAGCGCCGCGATCATGCGCTCGTCGAGCAGGCGCTCGGGTGACATATAGAGGAGCTTGATCTCGCCGGCCTGGGCCTGGCGCCAGACGGCGACGTTGCGCGACCGGTCCTGCGACGAGTTGATCGAGCCCGCCGGCACCCCCATCGCGGTCAGCAGCGAGACCTGATTCGCCATGAGCGCGATGAGCGGCGACACGACGACGGTGAGGCCCGGGGCGATGATTGCCGGCAGCTGGAAGCACAGGCTCTTGCCCGCGCCGGTCGGCATGATCGCCAACACGTTGCGTTTGGCCATCAAAGCGGCGACGACGGACTCCTGCCCGGGGCGGAAATCGTCAAATCCGAAGACGCTTTTCAGCGCGGCGCGCGGGTCCATCGCATCCGGGGAAAGTGCTGGAAGCTAAGTAGTGGCTCCCAAGCTGCCCCAGGCGCGGGTGGGTGGCAATGTTCTTTCATTTGAACGAGAATCCGTCATGCCCGGGCTTGACCC
>JAEULC010000259.1 GCA_016792605.1 Rhodospirillales bacterium | reverse complement strand
AGCTGCTACAAGGGCCTCGCCCGCGCGCTGCGCCAGGCGATCGAGATCGACCCGCGCCAGGCCGGCTCGGTGTCCTCGACCAAGGGCGTGCTCTAGCATCATGGCGTTGCGGCTCTACAGCGTGCATCTGGGGCGCGGCGACGCGCCCGAGGACGCGGTGCTGGTGAAGGAAGGCTTCTCCTGGCCCGCGCTTATCTTCGGGCCGTTCTGGGCCTTCTACCACCGGCTCTGGCTCTGGGGCCTCGCCTGGGTCGCCGTGGCGATGGCGATCGGCCTGGCCGAGGAGGCGCTGCCCTCGATCGCCGGCTACCTGGCGCTGGCGACTATCGCGCTGGAGCTGCTGTTTGCGGCCGAGGCCAATGACCTGCGCCGTCGCGACCTCGCGCGACGCGGCTGGCGCGAGGTCGAGGTGGTCGGCGGCACCGACGACGACACGGCGGCGCGCCGATTCCTGGACCTGCAGGCCATCGGCCGATGACCCAGTCCGTCGCCGTCGTCGACTACGGGTCTGGCAACCTGCGGTCCTGCGCCAAGGCCCTGGAGCGCGTGGCGCTGGAGCGCGGCGGCGCCACGATCGTGGTCACCGCCGATCCCGAAGAAGTACGCAAGGCCGATCGCGTGGTCCTGCCCGGCGTCGGCGCGTTCGCCGACTGCATGCGCGGCCTGCTGGCGGTGGACGGGATGCGCGAAGCCCTGGAGGACGCGGTGCGCAAGCAGGCCAAGCCGTTCCTCGGCATCTGCGTCGGGATGCAGCTCATGGCCGAGCGCGGCGTCGAGTTCGGCACGCATCAGGGCCTCGGCTGGCTCAGGGGCGAGGTGCGCGCGATCGAGCCCAGGGACGGGCTCAAGGTGCCGCACATGGGCTGGAACGACCTCGACGTTCGCGCGGGCGATCCCTTGTTCAAGGGACTGCCGACCGGCACGCCGATGTACTTCGTCCATTCCTACGCCCTGATGCCGGGCGAGGCCGCCGACGTGTCGGCCACGGCCGAGTACGGCGGCAAGGTCACCGCCGCCGTGCGTCACGCCAACATGGCGGGCACGCAGTTCCATCCCGAGAAAAGCCAGGCGGCGGGCCTGCGGCTGATCGCGAATTTCCTCGACTGGACGCCATGATCCTCTACCCGGCGATCGACCTGAAGGGCGGGCAGTGCGTGCGCCTGCTGCGCGGCGACATGGACAAGGCGACCGTGTTCAACACCGACCCGGGCGCGCAGGCCGCGTCTTTCGTCGATGCCGGCGCCGCCTGGGTGCATGTCGTCGACCTGGACGGTGCCATCGCAGGGCGCTCGGCCAATGCGCCGGCGGTGGAATCGATCCTGAAGGCCGCGTCGGTGCCGGTGCAGCTCGGCGGCGGCATTCGCGACGACGCGGGTGTCGACTCGTGGCTCGGCCGCGGCGTTGCGCGCATCGTGCTGGGCACGGCGGCGCTGAAGAATCCCGATCTCGTGCGCCGCGCCTGCAAGAAGCACCCCGGAAAGATCGCCGTGGGCGTCGACGCGCGCGACGGCAAGGTCGCGGTCGACGGCTGGACCCGGACCAGCGAGACGACCGTGGACGACCTGGCGCAGCGTTTCGCCGATGCCGGGGTCGCGGCGCTGATCTACACCGACATCGACCGCGACGGGGCGCTGAAGGGCCCGAATGTCGAGGCGACCGCGCGGCTGGCGCGGACCGCGCCGATGCCCGTCATCGCGTCCGGCGGCGTGTCGAGCCTCGACGATCTCGCGGCGCTTAAGGCCGCCGCGCCGATGCTCGACGGCGTGATCTGCGGCCGCGCGCTCTACGATGGCCGCATCGACCTCGGTGCGGCCATGCGCACCCTGGCGGCCTGACCCCATGCTGCGCGCGCGCATCATCCCCTGCCTCGACGTCAAGGACGGGCGCGTCGTCAAGGGCGTGCGCTTCGTCGACCTGGTCGACGCCGGCGACCCCGTGGAACAAGCGCGGGCCTACGACACGGCCGGCGCGGACGAGCTGTGCTTCCTCGACATCACGGCCAGCAGCGACAACCGCGACACGCTGTTCGACGCGGTCAGCCGCACCGCCGAGCAGTGCTTCATGCCGCTGACGGTGGGCGGCGGGGTACGCACGATCGAGGACATCCGCAAGCTGCTACTGGCCGGCGCCGATAAGGTGTCGATCAACACCACGGCGGTGAAGGATCCCGACTTCGTCCGGCGGGCGGCGGAGAAGTTCGGCCGCCAGCTCGTCGTGGTCGCGATCGACGCCAAGCAGGCGGCGCCGGGGCGCTGGAACGTCTTCACCCATGGCGGCCGCAACGACACCGGGTTGGACGCGGTGGCCTGGGCCCGGCGCATGGCCGAGTCCGGCGCGGGCGAGATCCTGCTGACCTCGATGGACCGCGACGGAACCGGCGAGGGCTTCGACCTTTTGCTGACCCGTGCCATCGCCGACGCCGTGACGGTGCCGGTCATCGCCTCGGGCGGCGTCGGCACGCTCGACCACCTGGCCGCGGGCATCAAGGACGGCCACGCCTCGGCCGTGCTGGCGGCCTCGATCTTCCATTTCGGCAAGTTCTCGATTGCCGAGGCCAAGGCGCACCTGAAGCGCGCCGGCATCCCCGTGCGCGACCCGATGCCGCCGGGCTGATTGAGCGGCCCGCATTAATTCCTTTCCGCGCGGGACCGCATCTGCTACCGAGTCTAGCGGTATTCGCGGCGAAAGGTCCCTCCCATGGGGCAGAACAATGGCGACGTGGCGGTGCTGGCCCGCCTGTTCGAGGCGATCGAGGACCGGCGCGGCGGCGATCCGACGGTGTCGCGCACGGCCAAGCTGTTCTCACAGGGCCGCAAGAAGATCGCCCAGAAGCTCGGCGAGGAAGCGATCGAGGCGGCGCTTGAGGGCGCGGCCGACAACCGCGAGAAGCTGATCGCCGAGAGCGCCGACCTGCTCTACCACCTGTTCGTCATGTGGGTGCAGTGCGGCGTGAAGCCGAAGGACGTCTGGGCCGAGCTTCAGCGCCGCGAGGGCATCTCCGGCATCGCCGAGAAGCAGGCGCGCAACAAGCCGCCCGCCCCGACCTCGCTCTAGTCGCAGGAATTGCCATGGCCTACGACCCGAACAACATCTTCGCCCGCATTCTGCGCGGCGAGATCCCCTGCAAGAAGATCCTCGAGACGCCGCATTCCCTGGCGTTCCACGATATCCAGCCCCAGGCACCGATCCACGCGCTGGTGATTCCCAAGGGCGCTTATGTGCATCTGGACGATTTCACCGCCAAGGCCAGCGACGCCGAGATCTCCGACTTCACCCGCGCCGTCGGCCAGGTCGCGCGCCAGCTCGGCGCCGACGCGGATGGCTACCGCATCCTCGCGAACTGCGGCGCCAACGCGAACCAGGAAGTGCCGCACCTGCACATCCATGTCTTCGGCGGCCGTCGCCTGGGCCGCATGATCGACAAGCCGAGTGCCTAGCGCTCCCGATTCCGCGGCGGTTACGTTGCCGCGCATCGTCGATCCCCTTCCCTGGTATCTCCGCCTGGCGCTGCAGCGCATCGCGGCGAACCGGCGCGGCGGATGGCAGATCCTGCGCCTGGCCGACCGGCTCGGCCTGATCGCCGGTCGCGCCAGCCCCTTCCCGCTGCCGGGCGGCGCCGGCGCCGTGCTCACCCCCTATTCCTGGCTCGGCGGCTACACCGCGTCGGGCTTCGCCAGCTACGAGCCCGACGCGATCGCCGGCATGGCGCGGGCGATCGACGCGATGAGGGCCCCGGCGGTGCTGGTCGACGCCGGCGCCGATGTCGGGATCTACGCCCGGCTGCTTCTGGCACAGACGCGCAAGATCGCCCGCGTGGTCGCGTTCGAGCCGAACGCCGACAGCATCGGCCTCTTGCGCCTGAATCTCCGCGACGCCGGCGTCCCGGTGGAGCTTCTCGAAGCGGGCGTGTCCGACCGCGACGGCTTCGCGACGCTGGTCCGCCGCCACGAGGGCGACGACCATGCGGGCTACCTCGCGCCGGCCGCCAGCGGCATTCCGCTGCGGCGCATCGACGGGCTGGGCATCGCGCCGGGCGGCAGCCTGGCGATGAAGCTGGACGTCGAGGGCGCGGAGCTGGCGGCGCTCCAGGGCGCGCGCGACACCATCGCCGGCGCGGCCCAGGTGGCGATCCAGTTCGAGGCGCATCGCGACGTCATGGCGCGCACCGGCATCGATCCGATCGACTGCGCGCGGCTGCTCCAGTCGATCCGGTCCTTCCGCTTCACCCGCTGCGAGGAGCGCACGCGCGACGTGGCCGAGGGCCTGGAGCTGGCCCGGCCGTTCTTCGACCAGGCGCCGGAGTTCAAGATCGTGGACGTCGTCGCGGTATCGCTCTAGCGTTGCCCGACCAGACGAACGCCAGGGGGAAACCGCTCATGCTCCAGCTGCGCCCGAACTGCGAGTGCTGCGACCGCGACCTGCCGCCCGACTCGATGGACGCGCGGATTTGCTCGTTCGAATGCACCTTCTGCCGCACCTGCGCCGAGGGCGTGCTGAACGGCGCCTGCCCGAACTGCGGCGGCGAACTCCTGCGCCGCCCGATCCGCCCCGCCTCGAAGCTGGCGAAATTCCCCGCCTCGACCGAACGCAAGTTCAAGCCCGAGGGCTGCAAGCAGGTGGCGTGACGCTCACCCCTTGATCCGCGCGCTGGTCGGGTCGTAGAGCGGCTTCAGGCTGGCCTTGGCGGGCAGGCGTTCGCGGGCGACTTCGATCTCGTACTTGCCCGCGTTGACGTAGTCGGCCGTGCACTCGTCGGCCGCTTTCACGTAGCCGAGGCCGATGGCGCGGCCGATCGTGTGGCCGAACATGCCGGAGCTGAGATAGCCGACCTGCTTGCCGTCGCGCCAGATGGGCTCGTTGTGGTAGAGCATCGGCTTGTCGCTCTCCATCGCGAACTGGACCAGGCGCTTCTTCGGCTGCTTGCCGCGCCGGGCGCTCAGCGCCTCTTGGCCGATGAAGCCGCCCTTTTTGTCCCAGGCGACGCAGAAACCGAGGCCGGCCTGGATCGGGTCGTCGTCCGGGCCGATGTCGTGGCCCCAGTGGCGATAGGCCTTCTCGATGCGCAGCGAGTTCAGCGCGTGGTAGCCCGCGTGCTTCAGGCCGAAGGCGGCACCGCCAGCGACGATCGCGTCGTAGACGTTCTGCACGAACTCGGTCGGGATGTAGAGTTCCCAGCCCAGCTCGCCGACATAGGTGATGCGCGTCGCGCGGACTCGCGCGTACCCGATGTCAATCTCGCGCGAAGCGCCAAAAGCAAAGGCGGCGTTCGACAGATCGTCCGGCGTCAGGCTCTGCAGCAGGTCGCGCGACTTCGGCCCCATGACGCTGAGCGTCGCCAGGCCCGAGGTGACGTCGGTCGCGATCGCGTGGGCATCGTCCGGCGTGTTGCGCATGAGCCAGTCCATGTCGCGGCGCTGGCAGGCGGCCGAGGTCACGACCATGAACTTCTGCTCGTCGATCCGCGTGACCGTCAGGTCGGCCTCGATGCCGCCCTTCGGGTTGAGCCACTGGGTGTAGACCACACGCCCCGGCTCGACCGCGACGTTGTTGGCCGAGAGGCGGTTCAACACGCGCTCGGCGTCGCGGCCCTGGACCAGGATCTTGGCGAAGGAGGACTGGTCGAACATGACAACGCCCTCGCGGCACGCCTGGTGCTCGGCGCCGGAATGCGGGAACCAGTTCTGCCTGCCGTAGGTGTATTCGTACTCGGCCTTCACGCCCTTGGGCGCGAACCAGTTGGCGCGCTCCCAGCCCGCG
>JAEULC010000243.1 GCA_016792605.1 Rhodospirillales bacterium | reverse complement strand
GCGTCGTCGGGGTCGGCGCCGGCGAAGCGCACCGGCCGGCCGATCGTGACGCGCGCGCCCGAGAGATCGAAATCGGCGCCGGCATGGCGCGCCAGCGTGCGCAGGAAGGCCGCCAGCAGGTCCTCGAACTGGAAGCGCTGGCGGAAGATCGTGGTCGACTGGAAGTTCTGGCTGGCGGCGAAGGTCTTGAACGACTGCATGAAGCGCAGCGCCGTGCGCCCCTCGAGCAGGCGATCGATCGCCCAGGGGCCGCCCTCGGCGCTGGGCGGCAGGTTGCTGCCCGGCCGGTCCTGCCAGAAGCACAGCGCCGAGGCGTAGACGCTCAGCGACGCGCCGCCATGGGCGAAGCGGATCGCCTCCACCTGCCCGTCGCCGGTCGCGAGCGCGACGACGGTATTGCTGGTGCCGAAATCGACGCCGATCGACGCGGCGTTCGGGGTGCGCGGCATGGAAGGCCCGGGGCTTAGGGGAAGGCCCGGTTGTCTAGCAGCCCCGCCCCGGCCTGGCAATCTGGGGGTCTATAGGGCCCGGGCGCCGGCGTGACATCGCGCGCGACGGTCGCTAGAACCCTGGCCATGACCAGCTCCCCTGCGCCCAATCCCGTGCTTCCCGCCGGCTACTCGCCGCTGCCCCCGGGCATGCTGGCGAATGTCGTGACCTTCCTGGAGATGACCGCGGCCCCGCCGCCGCGCGCCGCGTCGGCGCAAGCGCCGGACTCGTCGCTGACGGTCGCGCGCTGGCACGCGCCGCCGCTCGACGCCTATCGCGCCCTGTTCCGCGCCGTGGGCCAGGAATGGATGTGGGTGTCGCGGCTGTTGATGCCGGATGACACGTTGCGCGCGGCACTCGACGACCCGGCGGTCGAGGTCTACGCGCTGGTGGACCGGGGCGGCCGGCAGCTCGGCCTGATCGAGCTGGACTTCCGCAAATCAGGGGAATGCGAGCTGGTGTATTTCGGCGTGGTGCCCGAGGCAATCGGCACCGGCGCCGGCCGCCTGATGATGGAGGAAGCGATCCGCCAGGCCTGGTGCCGGCCGATCCGGCGCTTCTGGGTCCATACCTGCACCTTCGACCACCCGGGCGCGGTGGCGTTCTACATCCGCTCCGGCTTCCGGCCCTATCAGCGCCAGGTCGAGGTGCACGAGGATCCGCGGCTGACCGGCAAGATGCCGCGCGACGCGGCGCCGCACATCCCGATCATCGGGCAGTAGGGCGCGATCCCGGGTGCGCCGGCCTCAGATGCTGAGGTCGAGAAGGTTGTAGTCCTTCATGCCGGCCTTCGCGGCTTCGTCCCAGCGCCAGACCTCGCCCGCATCGGCGTGCGGCTTGTAGACAAAGGGCGTCTCCTGGGGAAAGCGCTGGCGCCTCGCGTCGATGGCGTAGCCGATGACGCGGGCGCGCTGCCTGATGCGTTCGGCGTCGTAGACGGCCGGCGCGTTGTGGACGCCGCCGCCCTTGACGTCAAGGACGGAGCGGCGGCGGTGGAAGCCCATGTTCACCGTGACGCGCCAGTCCTTGCTGGTGTTGGCGAAGGAGCCGTGCACCGCCTGGCGGTTGGTGATCGCCACGTCGCCGGGCGCGCAGATCAGCGGCACGGCGTCGGCGATGCGGTCGCTGCCCGCGGCGGCCACCATCGCCTTGATGTCGACCTTGCGCAGCTTGTGCGAGCCCGGCACCACCCACACGCCGTTCGCCGCCGTGCAGCCGTAGAGCTGCCCCATGAAGTTGAAGCCGTGCGAGCCCTCGTCCCAGTCGGGGCTGTCCCAGTGCGTCACCCCGTCGCGATGCCACGCGACCGAGGCGCCGAGGCCGGGCTCCTTGAAGAACAGCGCCTCGTTGAAGGGCACGAAGTCGTCGCCGTTGATCGCGGCGGCGACGGCGAGAAGCTGCGGATGGCCGTAGACGCGCAGCGCGGCCTCGGAGAACTGCAGCGAGCCCAGCATCAGGTAGACGACTTCCGCCGGCGCGCCGTCCGCGGCCTTGGGCTCGAACATCTTCACCGGGTGGCGGCCATTGGCGAAGTCGGTGCCGCCGGCGGGATCGCCCAGCGGCTTCGACCAGAACAGGGTCGGCGCCTTGCCGTCCGCCGCCAGGGCCGGGCGGCCCTTGCGATCGAGCGTCGCGTCCCGCCCGGCCGGCAGCCGGTCGAGGATCTCCTTCACGTCGCGCTCGATGTCGGCAAGCTCGTCCGGCTTCAACACGCCCTCGAAGACGTAGAATCCGCAATGCCAGTAAGCGTCCAGAATGTCGGGATGGACCTTGCCCGCGCCGGTGAACCGGATCGGCCCGCGATTGCCGAGCGCCAGGGCGCGGCGCTCGCCCTCGCGCAAGTACGCATCCATCGCCGCCTGCTCCGGGCCATAGTCCACGGCGACCCTGCGTGCCGCTCCCGTCATGGCGATCCCTTCCGTTGGTAGTCGGTTAAGCCTAGGGCCCGGATTGCCTCCCTGGCAACGTGCCGGCGCGCCTGCGCGACCTTTGTTGGTAAAGATTCTCAACATCGCGGCCGCGGCATGCGCCGGGCGCAGGACAGGCCCCGGGGCGCGATCGGCTTGCCGCGGCGGGAATCCGTCCCCAATTACCGTTTCTTAAGCGTATTGCGCCTATTCGAGGGTGGGTTTTCAGGCTGTTCCCGCCCCGGTTCGGGTTGAATGAAAAGCGCCGCGTCGTATCGCCAGTCCGCCAGCGCCGCTCCGGCAGTCGACAGCCCGGCGATGGACGCCGCGCGCGCGACGCTGCTGGAAGGCCAGAACGAGGTTCTGCGCCTGGTGGCGGCCGGCGTGGCGCTGAGCGTGGTGCTCGACCGCATCGCGCGGCTGTGCGAGCGGGCGCTGCCGCGCGGCCTCTGTTCGGTGCTGCTGGCCGACGCGGACCTGAAGCTGCGCCACGGCGCAGCACCATCGCTGCCGCCGGCCTATTGCGCGGCGATCGACGGCGTGCAGGCGGGCCCCGGCGTCGGCAGTTGCGGCACGGCGGTGGCCGAGCGCCGGCTGGTCGTTGTCGGCGATATCGACGCGCATCCCTACTGGCGCGACTACAAGCACGTCGCCCTGGCGCACGGGCTGCGCGCCTGCTGGTCGGCCTGCATCCTGGGCGGCGACCGCCGCGCGCTGGGCAGCTTCGCCGTCTATTACCGCGAGCCGCGCGAGCCGGCGAACTGGGAACTCGACGTCATCGACGGCATGAAGGACCTCGCCGCGATCGCGATCGAACGCCACGAGGCGCAGCAGCGCCAGGCGACCCTGATCGCCGACCTGCGCGAGCAGCAGGGGCGCGCCGAAGCCGCGGCCCAGCGCCTGCGCGTGAGCGAGCAGCGCTTCCGCGACCTGACCGAGGCGTCCTCCGACTTCTACTGGGAGCAGGGCGCGGACCTGCGCTACACCTTCCTGTCGGCGCCGAGCCTGGGAATGCTGGGAATCGAGCCAGCGACGCTGATCGGCCAGACCTGGCGAGCGACCCTGCCGCTGGGGATGAGCGACGACGCGATGCGCGCGCATGACGACGACCTGCAGGCCCGCCGGCCATTCCGCGACCTGCGCTTCCACCGGGTCGACGCGCAAGGGCGGCTGCACTACCTGTCGATCAACGGCGTGCCGGTGCTCGATCCTGCGACCGGCGCCTTCCTCGGCTACCGCGGCACCGGGCGCGACATCAGCGACGAGGCGCGCACCGTCGAGACGTTCCGCGCCATGATCGACGCCATCCCGGCGATGATCAACGCCAAGGACCTCAGCGGCCGCTATGTGCTGATGAACGCCTACCAGGCGAAGCTCTACGGCACCACGCCGGCCGGCGCGGTGGGGCGCACTTCAGGCGAGCTCCTGGGCCAGGGCTATGGCAGCTATACCAGCGACATCGACCGGCGCGTGATCGAGACCGGGCAGTCGACCGGCTTCTTCGAGGAGGCCTATGCCGGGGTCGACGGGGTCAAGCGCAACTGGCTGACCGCCAAGCTGCCGCTGAAGGACGTGCGCGGCCAGGTGCAGCACGTGATCTCGATCGCCATGGACATCACGGCGATGAAGGCGACCGAGCAGGAACTGCGCGCCAGCCAGAACGCGCTCTCGCGCGCGATCGTCGAGCTGCAGCAATCGGACCGCGCCAAGTCGAACTTCCTGGCCAGCATGAGCCACGAGCTGCGCACCCCGCTCAACGCCATCATCGGCTTTGCCGAGGTCATGGCGAAGGAGATGCTGGGACCGCTCGGCTCGAGCCGCTACAAGGAATACGCGGACGACATCTACCGCTCGGGCCGCTTCCTGCACGACCTGATCAGCGACATGCTGGACATGGCCAAGATCGAGGCCGGCCGCCGCGACCTGTCGCTGGAGCCGATCGATCCCGGCGCCGAGGTCCTGGAGACGGTGCGCATGATCGCGCCGCGCGCCGAGGCCGGCAAGGTGGCGGTCGAGACCGAACTGACCCAGGCGCCGGTATCGATCGAGGCCGACCGCCGCGCCTTCCGCCAGATCCTGCTGAACATCGCCAGCAACGCGGTGAAGTTCACGCCGGAAGGCGGCCAGGTGGTCATCGCCATGGATCGCGACGACCGCGGCAGGCCGCGCCTGCGGGTCACCGACACGGGAATCGGCATCGCGTCGCACCAGATCGAACGGCTGGGCCGGCCGTTCTACCGCATCGAGGATCCTACCCAGGCCTCGACCGAGGGATTCGGCCTGGGCCTGGCGCTAACCAAGTCGCTGGTCGAGTTGCACGGCTGGTCGATCGGCTTCGACAGCGAACTCGGCCGCGGCACCGTCGTCACCGTGACGATGGGCTGACCGTCGCGGCTCGCAGGCAATGGCGCGCCGCAGAACCAAGATCGGCAGCGATGCTTGACAATAGTCAATCCGACTATTGCTGGATGTCAATTTGGCCTGTCTTTCTGAGTACTTACGCCATTCTTTCATCATTTATTTAGCCGGTTCGCGACATTGTCCCCGCGTCTCGTTGCGCGGAGGGTCGCTCGATGTTGTCCAACTTCCGTATTGGCGGTCGCCTGGCGATGGCGATCGCGGTGCCGCTGGCCATCCTGGTCGCTCTTTCGGGCTACAACCTGTCCCTCAAATGGAGCAGCCGCAGCGAGATGGTCCGCCTCGGCGCGCTGGCGGACGGCGTCGCCGGAATCAGCCGGCTGATCCACCATCTCCAGCGCGAGCGCGGCGCCTCGGCGGTTTTTGTCGGCAGCAAGGGAGCGCAGCTCAAGGACGCGCTGCCGGCGCAGCGCAAGCTGACGGATGCCGAGCGCGGCCCGGCGGTCGCCTTCCTGCAGAACCTGCGCGCCGGCGCGCAGTCACCCGAGTTCCGCGAGGCGATCGGCAAGTCGGAGCAGGCTGTGGCCGCGCTCGACGGCCGGCGCGGCGAGATCGACGGATTCAGCATCACAGCGCCGAATTCGAACATCTATTTCACCGAGACGATCGCGACGCTGCTGGCGGTGACCGGCGAGATTTCCAAGGCCAGCGCGCGGGGCGACGTGACCGTGGCGATCTCGGCCTATGTGGCGTTTATGCAAGGCAAGGAGCGAGCAGGGCAGGAGCGCGCGACGGGAGCCGCGGGAGTGTCGGCCGGCAAGTTCGACATCGCCGGCTATACGCGGATCCTGGGCCTGTCCGCCGCGCAGGGCGCCTATTTCGAGGCGTTCGAGGCGGCGGCAACGCCCGCGCAGATCGCGTTCCTGCGCGAAACGCTGGCGGGGCGCACCACCGACGAGGTGGTCCGGATGCGCCAGATCATCGCGGCGGGCGGACTTTCCGGGACGATGACCGGAATCGACGGAAAGTCATGGTTCGAGGCGACGACGGCCCGCATCGACCTGCTCAAGAAGGTCGAGGACCGGATCGCGGCGGACCTGTCCGCGCTGACCGGCACGATCATCGCCGAGGCGGACCGGGCGCTCGCCGTGCTGGCCGCGATCGTCGTAGCGGGGCTGATCGCGAGCCTGGGCGCCACGGTCGTGATGGCGCGCAGCATCACGCAGCCCCTCGCCCGGCTTGGCGAGACCATGAAGGCATTGGCGGACGGGGACCTGGCCTGCATCGTCAGCGGAATCGACCGTGGCGACGAGATCGGCGGCATGGCCAAGGCCGTCCAGGTGTTCAAGGAAGCCAGCGTCCAGAACCAGCGCATGCAGGCCGAGGCCGAGGAGGCGCGCAAGCACCAGGCCGAGCAGGAGGTCGAGAAGCAGCGCCTCGCGGCCGAAGCGGCGGCGGAGACCGAGCGCAAGCTGAAGGAACTCGAGGACCGCATGCGGCGCAACGCCGAGGAGCAGAAGCTCGCCGACGAACGCCAGCGGGCCGAAAGCGCCAGGCTGCGCACGGCCGAGATGAACCAGCTCGCCGACCAGTTCGAAGCGTCGGTGAAGGTGGTGGTCGAGACTGTTTCGTCCTCGGCCTCGGAGATGCAGTCCTCGTCGACGTCGATGTCGGCGACGGCGGAGGAGACCAGCCGGCAGGCGACGGTGGTGGCGGCGGCGTCGGAGGAAGCCTCGGCCAACGTGCAGACCGTGGCGTCCGCGACCGAGGAACTGAGCTCGTCGATCCAGGAGATCACGCGCCAGGTGGCTGAATCCTCGCGGATGGCAAAGCAGGCCGTCGACCAGGCGCGCTCGACCGGCCAGACCGTGGACGGCCTTGCGATCGCGGCGCAGAAGATCGGCGACGTGGTGAAGCTGATCACCGACATCGCGTCGCAGACCAACCTCCTGGCCCTCAACGCCACGATCGAGGCGGCGCGCGCCGGCGAGGCGGGCAAGGGCTTCGCGGTCGTCGCCTCGGAAGTGAAGAGCCTGGCCAACCAGACCGCCAAGGCGACCGACGAGATCGCGCAGCAGATCCAGTCGGTACAGAGCGCCACGGGCGAGGCGGTGACCGCGATCCAGGGCATCGGCAAGTCGATCGAGCAGGTGAATGAGATCGCCACCACCATCGCCTCGGCGATGGAGCAGCAGGGGGCGGCGACCAAGGAGATCAGCCGCAACGTGCAGCAGGCGGCGGCCGGCACGCAGGAAGTGTCGAAGAACATCGGTAGCGTGACCCAGGCCTCGGGCGAGGTCGGCTCGGCCGCCACGCAGATGAACGGCGCCGCCTCCGAACTCGCCAAGCAGGCCGAGACCCTCTCGACCGAGGTCGACAAGTTCATCCAGAAGGTCAGGGCCGCCTGAGGCGGCCCGCAGGCAGAAGGTCAGGGCGGCCTAGCCGGTCGAAACCGCCCGCCGGGACCTCCTTCCCGGCACGACAATTGGCCCTAGGTGCGCCCGGCGGAACGTGCTACCAGCCTGCGCGCCATGGCTCCCCCGCTTCTATCGCTGACCGACGCCACGATCCTGTTCGGCGGCCGTCCGACCTTTACCGGCGTCTCCCTGGCGCTGGGCGCGGGCGACCGTGTCTGCCTGGTCGGGCGCAACGGCGGCGGCAAGTCGACCATCCTGAAGATCCTGGCCGGGCTGATCGAGCCGGACAGCGGCAAGGTCTTCCGCCAGCCCGGCGCCAA
>JAEULC010000237.1 GCA_016792605.1 Rhodospirillales bacterium | reverse complement strand
CACGTGCACGCGGTTCCGGCCGGCGCCCTTGGCGGCGTAGAGCGCCTCGTCGGCGCGCTGCACCAGGTCGGCGACCGTGTCGCCCGGCCGGTACTCGGTGACCCCGATCGACAGCGTGATCGCTCCCAGCTGCTGCTGGGTATCGCGGCGCTTGATCACGCGCGAGGCGACTCGGACGCGGATCTGCTCGGCGACGATCACCGCGCTGTCCAGCGCGGTCTGCGGCAGGAGCACCGCGAATTCCTCGCCGCCGAACCGCGCCGGCGTGTCGCGGCCCTTCAGCGTCTCGGTCAGGGTCTTCGCCACCAGCTTCAGGACCTGGTCGCCGACCTGGTGGCCATGCGTGTCGTTGAAACGCTTGAAGAAGTCGATGTCGGCCATCAGCAGGCACAGGGGCTCGCCGGGCGTGGCCGCGGCCATCAGCTCGCGCAGCTTCTGGTCGAAATGCTTGCGGTTGGCGATGCCGGTGAGCGCATCGGTCAGCGCGTCGCGCCTGGTCGCCTCCAGCGACACGCGCAGTTCCGCCGTCTCCCGGGCCGAGGCCTGCAGCTTCAGCTCCAGCGCGCGCGTGCGGTCCGCCATGGTCTGGGTCTCGGTCACCAGCGAGGTGATCACGTCCTTGACCGTGCCCAGCGCGTTCGTCCGCGCGAGTTGCTCGACCGACTCGCGCAGGGCCTTGCCGTAGCCGCGCGTGTCGGTGCCGGCGAGGTCGAGGATGTGCATCACGTCGTTGATCTGGCGTTCCAGCTTCTCGCTGGCGTCGCCGACCACGGTGGAGCGCGCCGAGGCATCCAGGAACTTGTCCCAGAGTTCGCGGCCGACCTCCTCACTGTAGGTCCTGCCGGCGGCGGTGGCCTCGTCGATCGCCTTCACCAGCGCCAGCGGGTTGCCGCAAGCATAGCTGTACCAGATGGTGAAATTGCGCGGGTTGAGCAGGATCTTCCGCTCATCCATCAGCGCCAAGGCTTTCCGGGCGAAGCCGGCAGCCTGTTCCGCCGTCTCGTAGTAGTCGTACATGACCATGCGACACGCGCTCTTTCGCGAGGGCGCCAGCCGCCGGGTGGCGACCGCTCCCCCGAGTGACCCTGCGCGCGGGAATGTAAGTGACGAATGGTTAACGCAATCTTACCTGACGCCCGGCCTCGGGTGGTTTTGGTAGAAGGTCGTGCGCCGCCTGCAACCCCGCCAGCGCCGCCATCGCCGCGTCGGGCATCGGCGCCGACTTGCGCGCCGCCATGTCGACATGCAGCCCCATGATCTCGTTCGCCGCGGCCAGGAACCCCTCCCCGGCGTGGTACATGTGGTGGATGTAGTGGATGCGCTTCGCGTCGAATCCCAGAAGCTGGGTGGTGAAGCGCATCCGGTCGCCCAGCTTCAGCTCCTGCTTGTAGACCACGTGCGTCTCCAGCACGAAGACCGAGCGGTTGTGCTGGCGGAAGTACTTTTCGCCGAGGCCGATATGATGCAGAAAGCGGTCGGTCGCGTGGTCGAAGGCCAGAACGTAGTAGGCAAGGTTCATATGTCCGTTGAAATCGATCCATTCCGGGCGGACCTCGCCTTCGTGCAGGCGCAGCAGCGTGTCGTTCGTCATGCCGCCAAGCTAGATCGCACGAGCCCTTCCTGTCACGCCCGACGAAAGCACGCCTGACGCGATGCGCGCCGCCCTCGAATGGACCGGGCGCCAGGGCGCCTGGCTGCTCTTCACCGGCGTCCTGGCCGGGCTGGTCGTGCCACCGCTCGCGACCGTGCTGCGGCCGGCGGTACTGCCGGTCACCTTCATCCTCTTCGTCGCCTCGCTCGTCCGGCTGGACTGGACCCTGGTGCTGCACCACATCAGGCGGCCGGCGAAGGCGCTGCTGATCGTCGCGGCGATCCTCGTCGGCGCGCCGCTGGCCGCCGCAGCCGTGGTCAAGTTCCTGCCGGCGCCCACCGGCCTGGCGACCTCGATCATCCTGACGACCACGACCACGCCGCTGCTGTCCTCGCCGGCCTTCGCCCTGCTCCTGGGGCTCGAGGCCGAGCTGGCGCTGATCGTCGTGCTCCTGGCCATGATCCTGATCCCGGTGACCATGCCGGCCCTGGCGCTCGCCCTGCTCGGCCTGCAGATCGACCTCTCCTTCGCCGAGCTCATGGGGCGCCTCGCGCTCTTCGTCGGCGCCGGCTTCGCCTGCGCCCTGGGCTTGCGCGCCTGGCTGGGGCCGGCGCGGATCAAGGCCGAGGCCCGGCTGCTCGACGGCGTCAACGTGGTCTTCCTGGTGGTCTTCGCCGTCGGCGTGATGGAAGGCGTCACCGAGCGCCTGCTCGCCGAGCCCGGCCACGTGCTGCTGTTCACCGCCACCGCCTTCGCGCTCAACGCCACGCAACAGGTGCTCGGCACCGCGATCTTCTGGATCGCCGGCCGGCGCACGGCGCTGACCGTGGGCCTGGTCTTCGGCTATCGCAACATGGCGCTCGCGCTCGCCGTGCTGGCCGATGTCGCGCCGCCCGACTTCCTGCTCTACGTGGCCGTGGCGCAGCTGCCCATGTATATGTTCCCGATGGTCACCAGGCCGATCTACCGCCGGCTGCTGAAGGGCTAGGGATGCAGGAACCATCGCCGCCGCCCCCCGAAGCGCCGCGCGACGGCGATTCCTGGGCCCGTCTTGCCGGTTCATTGCTGTACGAGGGCAAGGTGGTGCAGGCGCTCGAGGCGGCGGAGCGCGGCCTCAAGGTCGAGCCGCGCCACCCGATGCTGCAGCACAACAGGGGCATGGCGCTGAAGCAACTCGGCCGGATGGAGGATGCCATCGCCGCATTGCGGCTGGCCATCGAGCTGGCGCCGGGCTTCGCGCTCGCCCACACCAATCTCGGCACCTGCCTGATCGACCGCGGCCGCCACGACGAGGCGATCGCCGCCTACCGCGCCGCGCTCGCCGTCGAGCCCGACAACCCGGTGGCGCGCGACGGATTGTCCGAGGCGCTCGGCCGCTCGCTCCCCTCCTGGCACTTTCCGATGCTGGCCGACGTCGGCCGCAACCAGGCCTATCGCCGCGCAATCGAAGCAGCCGTGAAGCCCGGCATGCTGGTCCTGGACATCGGCACCGGCACCGGATTGCTAGCGATGATGGCGGCCAGGGCCGGCGCCGAGAAGGTGATCGCCTGCGAAATGGACCCGCGCCTGGCAGAACTTGCGCGCGAGATCGTCGAGCGCAACGGGCTCGCCGCCAAGGTCACGGTGCTGGCGCGCAAGTCGACCGAGGTCGCGGTCGGGCGCGACCTGCCGCGCCGCGCCGACCTGATCGTGTCGGAAATCCTGGATTCCGCGGTGATCGGCGAAGGCATGATCCCGAGCATGCGCCACGCGCTGTCGGAACTGGCTGCGCCGGGCGTCCGTATTGTCCCGGCGGGAGCCGAGGTCCATGCCGCCCTGGTCGAGGCGCCCGGCCTCCGGCGCGTCAACCCGGTCGGCATGATCGAGGGCTTCGACCTGTCGCCCTTCGACCGCTTCCGCAACCAGTCGAGCGGCCAGCCGACCGACCTGGCCGCCGAGGAATACCGCTTCCTCAGCGCCCCGATGCCGATCTACGGATTCGATTTCACGCGGCCGGTCCCCTCGCCGCGCGAACGCTGGGTCGTCGTCCCCGTGACCGAGTCCGGTACGGTCCACGGCATCGCGCTGTGGTTCGACCTGAAGCTCGACGACCGGGTCACCGCCTCGACCGGGGTCGGCGGCCAGATGCGGCACTGGCGCCAGACGATCTTCTTCAACGACCGGGACATCCCGGTGGAGCCCGGCCAGGAGGTCGACCTGGAGATCGGGCACGACGACGGCGGCTGGTGGACGACCCTGATACCGCCCCGCGCGCCCTGACGCCGTTCGGGTAGCCCGCTACCGCTTCGCCGGCTTCTTTTTCGCGGTTTTTCTGCTGCTCTTGTTGCTGCTGGTGC
Source organism: Rhodospirillales bacterium (assembly GCA_016792605.1). Classification (GTDB taxonomy): domain Bacteria; phylum Pseudomonadota; class Alphaproteobacteria; order JAEULC01; family JAEULC01; genus JAEULC01. The sequence continues at coordinate 466 of JAEULC010000237.1, read as the reverse complement.
GCAGGGTTGTCCTCTTGCCGGGCACGACCTTCCTGCTGCTGCTTTTGGCGGGCTTTTCGGCGACTACCGCGTCGAGGTCGATCTCCATCAGGTACTCGGGCTTGGCCAGGCCCTTCACGATCAGCCCGGTCGAAACCGGGTAGACGCCCTTCAGCCACTTGCCGACGACCCGGTAGACCGGCTCGCGGTACTCGCGCTCGGTGATGTAGATCGTGACCTTGCAGACATCCTGCAGCGAGGCGCCGGCTTCCTCGAGCAGGATCTTGGCGCATTCCATGGCGTTCTCGGCCTGGGCGGCGGGATCGCCGATGCCCTTGATCGATCCGTCGAGCGCCATCGCCGTCTGGCCGCGCAGGAAGATGTGGTTGCCCGCGCGGACCACCATCGACAGGTCGTTGTCGAGCTTCTGTTCCGGATAGGCGTCCTTGGTGTTGAACTTGCGGAAACGCTGATGCGCCATCGATCG
>JAEULC010000234.1 GCA_016792605.1 Rhodospirillales bacterium | reverse complement strand
GCCCTTCGCTGGCCTGCTGCTGTCGATCGCGCTGCTGCCCCTGCTGACGCCCAGGCTGTGGCACCACTACGACAACTACATCATCGCCGGCTGGGCGGCGCTGGTCGCTGTGCCGCTCTACCTGGTCTTCGGCAGCGGGCTGGCGACGATCGAACTCGTCCACGTGATGATCGTCGACTTCGTGCCGTTCATCTGCCTCCTGACCGCGCTCTACACGATCACCGGCGGCATCCGGCTCACCGGCCGGCTGGGTGGCACGCCCATGGCGAATGCCGGCATCCTGGCAATCGGCACCCTGCTCGCCGGCTGGATCGGCACGACCGGCGCGTCGATGCTGATGATCCGGCCGCTGATCGTCGCCAATAAGGGCCGGCGCAACCAGGCCCATGTCGTAGTTTTCTTCATCTTTCTGGTGTCGAACGTGGGCGGGGCGCTGACCCCGCTCGGCGATCCGCCGCTGTTCCTGGGATTCCTGCGCGGCATCGACTTCTTCTGGCCCTTGATCCATCTGGCCGCGCCGACCGCGATCGTGACCGTGATCGTGCTCGCGACCTTCCTGATCGTCGACACGATGCTCTGGCGCCGCGACCCGGCCTCCGCCGCGCCCGCCGCCGATGCCGGTGCCTTCCGCGTGGAAGGCACGGTAAACCTGGCGCTGATGGCCCTGGTAATTCTGGCCGTGATGCTCAGCGGCACGCTGAAGCTGGGCCACGTGGTCGACAGCCACGGTATCGAGATCACCATCGAGGGCGTGCTGCGCGACGTCGCCATGGTGGGCCTGATCGCCGCATCGCTCGCGCTGACGCCGAAGGAGATCCGCGAGCGGAACTACTTCACCTGGGCGCCGATGATCGAGGTGGCCAAGGTCTTCGCCTGCATCTTCATCTGCATCGTGCCGCCGCTGGCGATGCTGAAGGCCGGCATGAACGGGCCGTTCTCGGGGCTGATGGCCTACCTGACCCATGACGGCCAACCGGTCGACAAGATGTACTTCCTGCTCACCGGCCTCTTGTCGAGCTTCCTCGACAACGCCCCGACCTATCTGGTGTTCTTCAACGCCGCGGGCGGCGACCCGCAGGCGCTGATGGGGCCCCTGGCCTCGACGCTCGGGGCGATCTCCGCAGGCGCCGTGTTCATGGGCGCCATGACCTATATCGGCAACGCCCCCAACTTCATGGTGCGCTCGATCGCCGAGGCCCAGGGCGTCCGGATGCCCAGCTTCTTCGGCTACATGCTCTGGTCGATCGGGATCCTGGGCCCGTCCTTCGTCGTCGTAGCCCTGCTGTTCTACTGACGCCCCGCTACTCCGCCGGGGCCGGCATGGCGCCATGCGGCGTCTCGCCGGCCTTCGCCGCGCGCGCGCGGTCCTTGGCGACGTAGCTGTAGACCACCGGCACCACGAACAGGGTGAAGAGCGTCCCGATCGTCATGCCGGTCGCGATCACCAGGCCGATATTGTGCCGGCTGGCCGCACCCGCGCCGCTGGCGATCATCAGCGGCAGAACGCCCACGACCATCGCCGCGGTCGTCATCAGGATCGGGCGCAGGCGGATGCCCGCGGCCTTCAGGATCGCGGCCTGGCGGTCGAGGCCCTCCTCGAGCTGCAGCTTGTTGGCGAACTCGACCATCAGGATGCCGTGCTTGCTGATGAGCCCGATCAGCGTCACCAGCCCGATCTGGGTGTAGATGTTGATCGTCGCCAGGCCCAGATTGAGCGGGATCAGCGCGCCGCAGATCGACAGCGGCACCGACACCAGGATGATGAACGGGTCGCGGAAGCTCTCGAACTGCGCCGCCAGCACCAGGTAGATCACTACGACCGCGAACACGAAGGCGAACAGCAGCGCGTTGCCCTCCTGCACCAGCTGGCGAAGTTCGCCCTGGTAGTCGACCTGGAAGCCCTGCGGCAGGATCTCCTTGGCCTTCTGGTTCAGGAACTCCAGCGACTGGCCGAGGGTCGAGCCCGGCAGCGGCAGCGCCGAGAGCGTGCCGGAATTGAGCTGGTTGAACTGGTAGAGCGCGTTCGGCGCCACCGTGGGCTCGAGCGTCACCACGCTCGACAGCGGCACCATGCCGCCCTGCGCCGTCTTCACGTAGAGCCGGTCGATCGCTGCCGGGCTGAGGCGGAAGTCGCGCGGCACCTGCGGGATGACCTTGTAGCTGCGGCCCTCGATGTCGAAGCGGTTGACGTAGTCGCCGCCCAGCAGCCCCGCGAGCGACTGGCCGATCTCGGCCATGCCGATACCCAGCGCCGCCGCCTTGCTGCGGTCGATCTTCACCAGCACCTCAGGTTTATTGTACTTGAGGTCGCCGTCGACGACGATGAACTTCCCGCTGCGGCGCGCCTCGGCGATCAGCTTGTCCAGCGCCTCGGCCACCGCGCGCGGCTCGGCGGTCGAGGTCAGCACGTACTGCACCGGCAGGCCGCCGGCCGAGCCTGGCAGGGTCGGCAGGGCGAAGGCGAAGGCCTGCAGGCCAGGAAGTGCGAACAGGTCGGCCTGCACCGCCTGCTGGACTTCCTTCTGCGAGCGCTCGCGCTCGTCCCAGGGCTTCATCAGCAGGCCGCTGATGGCCGAGTTCGGCTTGCCCGAGCCGTTGATCAGGAAATAGTCCTCGCGCTCCGGCACCTTGCCGAAGATCCGGTCGAACTCGCGCGTGTAGGTCGTCAGGAAGTCGAAGTTCGCCGATTCCTGCGCGCTGGCGGCGATGAAGACGATGCCCTGGTCCTCTTCCGGTGCCAGTTCCTTGAACGTCTTGAAGTAGAGGAACGGGCAGCTGATCATGAACACCACGGCCACCAGCACCATGACCGGGCGGTACTTGAGCGTGTTGGTCAGGCGCCGTTCGTAGAAGCGCTGCACTGCGCCGAAGACGCGGTCGAGCAGGCGCACGAAGCGCCCCTCGGACTGCTCGGCGCGCAGGAGCTTCGAGCACATCATCGGCGATAGGGTGAGAGCCACGATCCCCGACACGATCACCGCGCCGGCGAGGCAGAAGGCGAATTCCTTGAACAGGGCGCCGGTCAGTCCCGTCGTGAAGCCGATCGGCGCATAGACCGCCGCGAGCGTGATGGTCATCGCGATCACCGGGACGGTGATCTCGCGCGCGCCCTGGATCGATGCCTCGAGCGGCGATGCGCCCTCCTCGATGTGGCGGTGGATATTCTCCACCACCACGATAGCGTCGTCGACCACCAGGCCGATCGCCAGCACCATCGCCAGCAGGGTCAAGAGGTTCAGCGAGTATCCCAGCGCCAGGAGCAGGCCGCAGACGCCGATCAGCGACAGCGGGATCGTCACCAGGGGAATGATCACCGAGCGGACCGAGCCCAGGAACAGGAAGATCACGACGACGACGACCAGCGCGGCCTCGACGATCGTGGTCATCACTTCCTTGATCGAGGCGCGGATGTAGCGCGTAGAGTCGTAGGCGACCTTGGCCTTGAGCCCGGCCGGCAGGTTTGCCTGGATCGACGGCAGCAGGCGCAGCACGTCGTCGATCACGGTCAGCGGGTTGGCCTCGGGCGTGCCGAAGATGCCGAGCGCGATCGCCGGCTGGCCGTCGAAGACGACGCCGGTATCGGTCTGTTCGACCCCAAGCTCGATCCTGGCGATATCGGCCAGACGCACTAGGCTGGCGCCGGTGCTGCGGATCACGAGCTGCGCAAAGCTGTCGGGGTCCGACAGGCCGGTCTGGGCGTTCAGGTTGACGATGTCGAACTGGCCCTTGGTCTGGCCCGGCGCGGACTGGAAGTTGTTGCGCTGGATCGCGGCGTTGACTTCGGCCGCCGTCACGTTCAGCGCCGCCATGCGCACCGGGTCGAGCCAGATTCGCATCGCAAACGCCTGCTCGCCGAAAATCTGCGCCTTGGCCACGCCGTTGACGGTCGCGAGCTTGGGCTGGACGACGCGCGTCATGTAATCGGTAATCTGCGCCGGCGTCATCGTTTCGCTGTAGAAGCTGATGTAGAGCAGCGCGATTTCCTGCGCCGCCGCCTTGGTGACCACGGGGTCCTCGGCCTCGCGCGGCAGCACGTTGCGCACCTGCGCAACCTTGGCCAGCACCTCGGTCATCGCCTTGTCGGGATCGGCGCCGATGCGCAGGTGCACGACGATGGTGCTCACGCCGGTCGTGCTGGTCGAAGTCAGGTAGTCGATGCCGGCCGCGCCGGCGATCGCCTGCTGGACCGGCGTGGTGATGAAGCCCTGGATCGACGCCGCCGGCTTGCCGATGTTGGTCGTGGTGACCGTGATCTGGCTGTCCTCGATCTTCGGGTACTGGCGCACGGCGAGCTTGGTGATCGCCTGCAGCCCAACGATCAGGATCAGCAGGCTGACGACGCTGGCGAGGACCGGCCGGCGGATGAAGAGCTCGGTAAGGCCGCCGCTCATCGCAGGGGTTCCGCCGCGCCGGGCTTCAATGCGATGGCGTTGTCGACGTTCACCGGCACGTTGTTCTGCAGCTTCACCTGGCCGGCGGTCACGACCTCGTCTCCCGCCGCGACGCCCTTGGAGACCGCCACGAGCCCACCCTTCTGGTCGCCGACGGTGATCGGGCGGCGCTCGACGCGCTTGATCGGCTTGCCGTCGGCCGAGGTGCTGTCGACCACGACGTAGACCGAGTCGCCGTAGAGGCTGAAGTCGATCGCGGTCTTCGGGATGGCGACGAGCTGCTCGGCGCGATCGAGCGAGATCACGGCATTGGCGAACATGCCCGGGCGCAGGAGCTGGTCGGGATTGTCGACCGTCACCTGGACCAGCACCATGCGGTTTAGCTGGTCGATCTGCGGGTCGATGGTCGAGATCCGCCCGGTGAACTCGCGGTCGCGGAAGGTATCGACCTTGATGGCCACGCTCTGGCCGACCTTGATCTCGGCCAGGCGCTTCTCGGGCAGGGTCAGGTTGGCGTAGAGCGTGTCGAGCTGCTGCAGCCCGACCAGCTTGGTGCCGGGCCCCACGTACTGGCCGAGATTGGCGTAGCGCACCCCCAGCACGCCCGAGAACGGCGCGCGGACGATCTTCTGGTCGATCAGCGCGCGGATCCTGGCCATGTCGGCCTCGGACTGGTCCAGCGTCGCCTTGGCCTGGTCGAGCGCGGCCTGCGACGAGAACTGCTTCTCGTTGAGCTGGCGGGCGCGGTCGAAGGTGAGCTGGTTCATGCGCCGCATCGCCTCCAGGCGCTTGATGTCCGCGGCCTCGACGGCCACGTCCAGGCGCACCAGCACGTCGCCCTTCTTCACCTTCTGGCCCGGCTCGAACGCGATCTCGTTGACGATGCCGCTGACCTGCGGCGCCACGTCGACCGACTGGATCGCCTGCAGCGTGCCCACCGCCTCGATCTGGCGCTGCCAGGTCTCGTTCAAGGCGCGCGCCGTCGACACCGTCGCCGGCGGCGGGTCCTTGGGCGCGAAGGCCTGGCGGATCATCTCGTCGCGGAAATTGTTGAACCACCACAGCCCGCCGAACACGCCGCCCAGCAGCACCGAAGCGATAAACAATCGAATGAACAGGCGCATCTTGCCGTCTCGCTCTTTCCAACCGCGTCCGACAGCCGATCCGGCCTGGCGGCGCGCTCTCCCCAACTACTCCGCGCCGGCCCGGCGCGTTGCGTACGCGCGCAGGAAGGTGCGCACGACCCGGTCGGCGGCTTCCTCCCGCTCGGCCGGGCTCATCTCGCCCAGGGTCCCGAGGATGCAGGGCAGGTGGAACCGCCCCTGCATCAGCCCCAGGAATTCCTGCGCGGCGATCTGGTGGTCGTCGACGTCGAGCTGCCCCGCTTCCACCCCTGCGGCTACGATGGCCGCCAGGCGGTCGATCACGACCCGCGGCCCCTGCTCGAAGAAAATCCGCCCCAGCTCGGGATTGCGCGGCGCCTCGGCCACGACCACGCGGTACATGCACTGCGCCTCGGGGGCCATGATGACCTCGAGGAAGCGCCGCGCGAACAGCGTCAGCGCCTGCTCGGCACCCAGCGCCGCCGCATCGCCCGCCTCGACCGACTGGTAGACCAGCGAGGACTTGCCGCGCACGATCGCGGCGAACAACTCTTGCTTGTTCTTGGCGTGGGCATAGACCGTCGCCTTAGAGACGTTCGCCTCGCGCGCGATCGCGTCCATGGTCGTGGCCTCGAAGCCCTGGCGCAGGAACAGCCCCGCCGCCGCCTCGTGGATCTGGCGCCGCTTCTGCTCGGAAAAACGCGTCAGGCCCCAGCCGGCGGATTCAACGCCTTCGATCGGCTCTTTGTGCGGATGCAACATTGAACTGAACCGTCCAGTTTTTTGAGAAACTGGAACCATCGCAATGATTTGTCAAGCAAGGTGGCCCGCCCTTGTGGCCGGATTTGGGCGGATGCGATCACGAAATAAAATGTGCTCTCCCGCCGGCCACGCGACGGAAGTGCAAAGTCCGGCCTGGCTTTGCCTAACTTTTGTACGTTCCTTACCGCGCGACGGCGGTCAGCAGACCGTGCGGAACCGCTCCAGGCAGATGCCGATCACCTCGTCCGGATCGCGTTTCCACCAATTCTTGCTAGAAAAGATCTCCGCCTCGACAAAGCCGGCGTAGCCCGCCGCCTCGACCCAGCCGCGGATCTTCGGGATGTCGATCACCCCGTCGCCCATCATCCCGCGGTCGGTCAGCAGGTCGGTAGTCGGCGCCAGCCAGTCGCAGACATGGAAGCCCAGGATCGTGCCGGCCTTCCCCGCCCTGGCGATTTCGCGCTCGAGAGCGAGGTCCCACCAGGTGTGGTAGACGTCGACCGCCACGCCGACGCCCGGCCCCAGCGTCTCGCAAAGGTCGTTGGCGTGCTTCAGCGTGTTTACGCAGGCGCGGTCGTTGGCGTACATCGGGTGCAAGGGCTCGATCGCCAGCTTCACGCCGGTGGTCCGCGCATAGGCCAGCACCGCGCCGATCGCGTCCTCGATCTGCCGGTGCGCCTGCGTCAGCCCCTTGGCGCCCGAGGCCGCCACGCCGCCGACCACCAGCACCACGCACTGGGCGCCGATCGCCGCCGCCTCGTCGACCGCGCGCTTGTTGTCGTCGATCGCCTTGGCCCGGCCGGCCGCGTCGGGCGCGGTGAACAGCCCGCCGCGGCAGTAGCCGTTGAGCGTCAGCCCCGAGGCGCGCAGCGCCTTCGCGGCCGCGTCCAGGCCCATCGCCTGCACCTGCTCGCGCCAGGGCGCGATCGCCTTGACCCCGTGGCGCAGGCAGCCGTCGATGATCTGCTGCAGGTCCCAGCGCTCGCGCACCGTGGCAGTGTTGAGCGAGAACAGCTCCGGGTGCTTCGACAGGTCGCGCATCGCTCAGACCTTCAGAACAGGCACGTCGACCCAGCGGCGCTCGGCCGAGCTCTTCAGCGCCAGCTCGGCGAGCTGCACGCCCTTGGCGCCTTCGACCAGGTCCCACTTGAACGGCGTGTTGTCGTACAGGTGCTTGATGAAGAGTTCCCACTGTGCCTTGAAGCCGTTGTCGAAGGCCTGGGTGTCGGGCACTTCCTGCCACGTCTCGTAGTGGTCCATGCCCTGCTTCACGTCGGGGTTCCACACCGGGCGCGGCGTGTTGACGCGCGACTGGGTGCGGCAGACCTGCAGCCCCGCCACGGCCGAGCCGTGCGTGCCGTCGACATGCAGCGTCAGGAGATCGTCGCGGCGCACGCGCGTGGCCCAGGAGCAGGTGATCTGCGCCACCATGCCGCCGTCGAGCTCGCAGGTCGCGTAGAACGCGTCGTCGGCGTCGGCGACGTAGGGCTTGCCCTGCTCGTCCCAGCGCTTCGGAATGAAGGTCTTGCCGAGGCAGCTCACCGACTTCACGTTGCCGAACAGGTTGTCGAGCACGTAGCGCCAGTGGCACATCATGTCGAGGATCAGCCCGCCGCCATCGGCCGCGCGGTAGTTCCAGGACGGGCGCTGCGCCGGCTGCAGGTCGCCCTCGAACACCCAGTAGCCGAAGTCGAACTTAACCGACAGCATCTTGCCGAAGAACCCGGCCTCGCGGAGCATCTTGAGCTTCAGGAGGCCCGGCAGGAACAGCTTGTCCTGCACCACGCCGTGCTTGATCCCCGCGGCCCGCGCCTTCTTCGCCAGCGCGACGGCCTTGTCGAGCGTGTCGGCGACCGGCTTTTCGCAGTAGATGTGCTTGCCGGCGTCGATCGCCTGGCCCACCACGGAATCGCGGAGCTGGGTTGAGGCGGCGTCGAAGAACAGCGCGTCGTTCTTGTCCGCCAGCGCCTTGCCGAGGTCGGTGGTCCAGCGCGCAAGCCCGTGCTGCCTGGCCAGCGCTTCCAGCTTGCCGGCATCGCGCCCGACCAGGATCGGGTCGGGCATGACCCGGTCGCCGTTGGCGAGCCTGACCCCGCCCTGCTGGCGGATGGCCAGGATCGAGCGCACCAGGTGCTGGTTGGTGCCCATGCGCCCGGTGACGCCGTTCATGATGATGCCAAGACGCTGTTCGGCCATTTGCTGCGGTCTCCGTCGGATCGGGGCGGTGAGGTCAGGCGCGCCAGCGCGCGAGGTTCGCGGCGACGAACTGGTCGTCGGTCCATTCGGGATAGGTGCGGTAGAGCCGGTCGATCTCCTCGTTCTGCCCCGGGCTCAGCACCTCGTGCGGATCGAGGCAGAAGTTGGTCTGCATCAGGCCCTGGCGCCGCAGGATCTCGTGGCAGCCCGGGATGCAGCCGGCGAAGTCGTGCTCGACGTCGAACACGACCGCGTTGCAGTCCGTGACGTAGCTGTCGAGCTTCAGCATCTCCGCGCTCAGGGGGCCCTCCGCGGTCGCCGACTGCAGCTTCTCGAGCATCTCCACCGCCGGCTTGGTCCACACGCTCCAGTGTCCCAGCAGCCCGCCCTTGAAGCGCAGCGTGACCTCGCGGTTGCCGGTGCGGATCGCCAGCGGCACGAGCAGGTCGAGTACGATGTGGTCGTCGTTGCCAGTGTAGAGCGTCACGCGGTCCTCGGCCCCGGCCCCGGCGATTCCGAAGGCGACGTCGAGCGTGCGGTAGCGGTTGAACGGCGCGACCTTGATCGCGATCACGTTATCGATCGCGGCGAAGCGGGTCCAGAAGCGGCGCGAGAGCTTGATCCCGCCGACCGCCGTCTGCAGGTAGAAGCCAATGACCGGCATCTCCTCGGCGATGGCGGCGCAGTGGGCGACGAGTTCGTCCTCGCTCGCCCCCTTGAAGGCGGCGAGGCCCAGCAGCACGGCGCTGTAGCCGAGCGACCGCGCGGTGCGCGCTTCCTGCACCGCCTGTTCGGTCTTGCCGATGACGCCGGCGATCATGAACAGCTTGCGGCTGGTCCAGGCCGCGGCGGTCTCGGCGGCGAGTTCGAGCACCGGGGCGTAGAGGCCGACGTCGCGGATCTGGAACTGGGTCGAATGCACGCCGACCGCCAGGCCGCCCGAGCCGGCGTCGATGTAGTAGCGCGAGAGGGCGCGCTGCGACTCGCGGTCGAACCGTCGCTTCGGGTCGAGCGCCAGGGGATGCGCCGGGAAGGCCGCGCCGTCGCGCAGCTTCGCCATCGCGTGCGGGTCGATCGCGCTCCAGTGCAGGCCGCCGTTCTTGGCCATCCCTCCCGGTCCTTCGTTATCAAGTAACCAAACGGTTACTAAGGTCGCGCAAATCCGGGCTTCCTGTCAACCTCATGCGCGCAGATAGCCCAGGACCACGTCGATCACGTGCCGCTCGCGTTCGGCGAGCTGGCGCTTGGCCAGCAGGTCGCGGCCGAAGATCGTCGACAGCGTGTGGATGTTGGAGAAGTAGAAATAGCAGACGCCGGCCACGGTGATGTAGAGCTGGGTCGGATCGACCTTGGCGCGGAACGCCCCCTCGCGCCGCCCGCGCTCCAGGATGCGGCCAAGCGCGGCGATCACCGGGCTGTTGATCTCCTCCACCCGCGCCGAGCGCCTGATATGCCGGGCGCGGTGCAGGTTCTCGCTGTTTAGCAGGTTCACGAAATGCGGGTTTTCGTTGAAGTAGTTGAAGGTGAACTGGACGAACTTGCGCATGGCGTCGACCGGCGCGAGCTCCTCGAGATGGAGCGCGCTCTCGCGCCTGCGGATATGCTCGTAGGTGCGCTCCATCACCGCCAGGAACAGGTCTTCCTTGTTCCCGAAGTAGTGGTACAGCATGCGCTTGTTGGCGCCGGCCCGGCGCGCGATCTTGTCGACCCGCGCCCCGCCCAGGCCGCTGGCCGCGAACTCCTCGGTCGCCGCGACCAGGATTTGCTCGCGCGTCTTCTCCGGCTGGCGCGCCCGGGGTGGCGCCTTTTTCGTGGTGACGCCGTTGCGGCGGACGAGGCGGGCGGTCATCCGAGCTCCGGTCCCGCGATGGCGTAGAGGCAGCGCGGATCGTCGAGGCCCGGAGCGTCGCCCAGCACCATGCGCCAGAATCGCCGCGGCGCCGTGCCGCCGGCCGCCGCGATCCAGGCGCCGATCGCCGCGTGCCGGTCGGGCACGTCGAGCATCACTGGGAGATCCGCCGCGGCCACGGCGCGCGACAGCAGCGCCAGGGCGACGGCGTCGCTTTCGGCCACTATCGGCCCGATCTGCGACGCCGTCCGCCCGTCTCGCCCCAGGACGTAGCCGCGGACCTTCCCGCCGGCCGTCGCCACCATCGCGACGCGCGGCGCGCGTCCCACGAGATGCGCCAGCAGCGTCGCGCGGTTCATGCCGCTATACAGGCGATCGAAGCCCGCCAGCGCGTCGATGTCCGCCGCCGTCGCCGCCCGGATCGCAATGCCCGCAGGCACATCCGTCGGCACGCCCACTCGCTCCAGCCGCCAGCGCGCGAGCGTGTAAAGTTCGCGGAACCCCATCGTGGCGTAGAGCGGCCGGCCAAGCTCGGTCGCGTCGAGCCCTGCCGCGCGCTGCGAAGCGGTCGCCGCGTCGATGCAACGCTGCAGCAGCCGCGTGCCGAAGCCGCGCTTGCGCCAGTCGGTATGGGTCAGAACCATGCTGATCCAGTCGAGCCGCCCGCCCACCGGCCAGTGGATCGCGCTGGCGACCGGGCGCCCCGCCTGGTCGGCGAAGCCCACGCCGCGGCCCTGCTGCAGCATGAAGCGCCAGTCGGCGGCGACTTGGTTCCAGCCCGCGTTCTGCGACAGCGCCACCAGCGCGTCGGCCTGGCCCGGCGCGAGCGCGCATTCCTGACAGGCCTGGGGCGCGGCGGTCGCCGCCTCAGTACTGCCCATCGCGCACCTCGTAGTGCGTCGGCTTGTTGTGGGTCGGCATCGATCGCGACACCCAGTCGGCGGTCCAGTCGATCATCTGCGCCAGCGGCACGCGCGGCGCACCGAAGGTCGCGACCATCTTCTTCGTGTTCGTCACCCAGCCCGTCGCAGCCTCGGTGCCGACCAGCTTCGGCGCCTTGCCGAGCTTCCGCCCGAACTCCCCGGCGAGCCAGCGGATGGCGATCGTCTCCGGCCCGCTGACGTTGATGGCGGTGGTCGGCGTCGTCGCGTGGGCAAGGCAGCGCAGCGCCATGGCGTTGGCGTCGCCCTGCCAGATCACGTTGACATGGCCCATCGACAGGTCGATCTCCTGCCCGTCGCGCACCTTGCAGGCGACGTCGTGCAGCACGCCGTAGCGCATGTCGATTGCGTAATTCAGGCGGAACAGCCGGCCGGGCGTGCTGAACCTGGCGGAGAAGTACTGGAACATGCGCTCGCGCCCGGCGCAGGAATTGGCATAGTCGCCCGCGGGCGGCACCGGCGGCACGTCCTCGGTGGCGCCGCCGCCGTCGACCGGCACGAAGGGGTACACGCAGCCGGTCGAGAAGGCGACGATGCGCGAGTCCCAGAAGGTCTCGGCCACCATCGCCGGCACGTGCACGTTCATCGCCCAGGCCAGCGGCTCGTTGCCGGTCGCGCCGAACTTGAAGCCGGCCATGTAGACGAGGTTCGGCACGCGCGGCAGCTCGCCGAGCGCGGTGCGGTCGAGCAGGTCGCAGGCGATGGTCTCGACGCC
>JAEULC010000220.1 GCA_016792605.1 Rhodospirillales bacterium | reverse complement strand
CTCCATTCGGGGCCGTCGCCCCCGGCGGCTCTAGCGCTTGAAGCGCGCATCCCTCCATTCCAGCGCGGCCTTCAGGCCCTGCTCGCGCCGGATGCGATTGAACTCGGCCCGCTCGGGCCCGCCCTGCGCCTCGATCAGCACGTCGGTGTCGAGCGCGCCCAGCAGCGCCTGCCGCATGCCCATCATGTCGAAGGTCCGGTTGATCGCGCGCTTGGTGAGCTGCACCGACAGCGGCGCGCAGGCCGCCACGTCGTTGGCGATCGCCATCGCCTTGTCGAATTCCTGGCCCGCCGGCACCACGTGGTTGACGATGCCCATCGCCAGTGCGCGCTGCGCGTCCACCTGGTCGGTGCCGGTCAGCAGCATCTCCTTGGTCGCCTTGGGGCCGGCCACCCAGGGCAGCAGCATGGCGATGATCCCGGACCCGAAGCGCGGCTCCGGCTCGCCGAACCTGGTGCCTTCCGCCGCTACCGTCACGTCGCAGGCCAGCGCCAGCTCGAACGCGCCGGCGAGGCAGTAGCCGTGCACGGCGGCGATCGTCGGCTTCGGGCAGTCCCAGAACTGCATGATGAAGTCGAAATCGGATTCCAGGATCTGGCGCCACTGCTCGAGCGTGGGCGTGCCGCGCTGCGCCGACTCCTTCATGTCGAATCCGGCGGAGAAGGCGCGGCCTTCGCCGTTGACGACGATCGCCAGCACGCCGTCGTCCCGGATGAACGCCGCCATCGTCTCGGTCACTTCGCGCATCAGCGTGCGGTTCAGCGCGTTCAGCACCTTCGGGCGGTTCAGGGTCAGGACGCCGACGCGCCCTTCGCGCCGAACGGCGATGGTTTCGAGGCTCATGCGTGAGGATCCTTGTGGCCTGGAGTGGCGGCGGCGCCCAGGGGCACGACCAGGGCGTCCACCGCCACCGCGCCCGCGGGGCCGGCAATCACCGGGTTGACGTCGAGTTCCGACAGCAGCGGCCCGATCTCGGCGCAGAGCCAGGAGAAGCGCACGACCACCTCGGCGAGCCGGTCGATATCCGCCCGCTGCCGCCCGCGCGCGCCCTTGAGGATCGCGGCCCCCTTGAGCCCGTCGATCAGCCGCGCCGCCATGGCTTTGCTGACCGGCGGCACGAACGGCACGGTGTCCTTGTAGACCTCGGCGAAGATGCCGCCCATGCCGAGCGTCGCCACCGGCCCGAACTGCGGATCGTTGACCATGCCCAAGAGGATCTCGGTGCCGGCCCCGGCCATGCGCTGCACCTGCACCAGCGGGCCGCAGCGCGCGGCGATGTCGCCATAGGCGGCGCGCAGCGCCGGGGCGTCGGCGATGCCGACCTTGACGCCGCCGGCCTCGGTCTTGTGCAGCAGATCGGGCGCCGCGGTCTTCAGCACGACCGGATAGCCCAGGCGATCGGCGGCCGCGGCGGCCTTGTCCGCCGTGTCGACGAACGCGCTCTCCGCCACCGGCAGGCCCACGTCGATCAGCAGGCGTTCGGCATCGGCCGGCGACAGCGGCCGCGACTGGCCCTCCAGCCGCGCGCGCCACGACTTGGCCGCCGCGCCGACCTCCGGCGGGCATGCGCCCGCCGCGCGCGCCGCGTCCGTGCGCTGCGCGTGCCAGGCGAGAAAATGCGTCATCGCCTGCAGCGCCGTCGTCGTTCCCATCAGCACCGGGATGCCGAGCGCGCGCAGCCGCGCCGCCTCCTCGCGACTGACCGTGCTGTGGATATGGCCGAACAGGACCGTCGGCTTCGCGGTGCCGGCCGAGACGTTCTCGACCGTCGCGCTCGCGACCTTCACATAGGGCCGCCCGTGCACCAGGTTGGTGGCAAGGGCGGCAACGCCGACATTCGGGTCCTCGGCGACGATCTTCAGGCAGTCCTCGATCAGGGTGCGCCCGTCGCCATAGGAGTCGACCGGGTTCACCGGCGTCATCCCGGGGTCCAGCACTTCGGCGAGCCGGCTCGCGGTCCGGTCCGTGAACGTCGCCAGCGGCGCCGCCAGGTCGGACGCCAGGTCGACGATCAGCTCGCGCTCGCCGCCGGAATCGGTCACCGCGCCGATGCCGGCCCCTGTCGGCTTGCGCTGGCACAGCAGCATCTCGGCCGTGTCGGCCAGCTCGTCGACCGTGCGCACGGCGATCACGTTGTGCCGGCGCAGCATCGCGCCGAAGGCCGCGTCCGATCCAGTCAGCGCGCCGCTATGCGCCAGCGCGAAGCGCCGCCCCTGTTCCGACCGCCCCAGCTTCAATGCGACGACCGGAATGCCCTTGCGTTCCGCCGTCTCGATCGCCTCGATAAAGGCCTCGGGATCGCGCACCGCCTCCAGGATGCAGGCGATCACCCGCGTCTCCGGCTGTGCCAGCATGAACTGGATGTAGTCGGCGACGGAGGTCGCGATCTCCTGCCCCGCGGAGATCGCGTAGCTGAAGCGAAGCTGGCGCTGGTTGCCCACGAGGCCGGACCAGGTCGACCCGCTGTGCGAGATCAGCGCGAGGTTTCCCGCCGGATCGACCACCGGCGGCGGATTGCCCGACACGCGCAAGCCCGCGGCCATGTTCATGAAGCCCATGCAGTTGCTGCCGCACACCGCCATGCCGGCCTCGCGCGCGATGGCGCCGAGCCGCGCCGGCAGGCTGACGTTCGATCCGGTCGACTTCTCGTAGCAGCGGCCGAAGATCGCCGCCCCGCGGATGCCGGCCTTCGCCGCCTCGGTCAGGCCGGCCTCGATGCGCTCGTCGCTGATCGCGAAGGCCACGCAGTCGGGCTTCGACGGCAGCGCGTCGAGGCTGGCGTAGCACGGCGCGCCGTCGATCGACTCGTAGCGCGGATTGACGCGATAGACGTCGCCCTTGTAGGCCCACGAGGTGATCGCGCCGACCAGGCGCTTGCCGAAAGATCCGTCCGTCGGGCTTGCGCCGACGATCGCGATCGAGCGCGGCGCCAGCAATGCCCGGATATCGCCGCCCGCCTTGTTCACCACATCACCTTCCGGAACATCGCCGAAGACACGACACTGTATCCCGAGATTCGCCGTCGACCAGATCGAATCCGCGCAGCCCTTCGATATCGACAAGCAATATGCCGGCCTACGCGCCGGCGGCGGCGCGATCGACATGCGCGCGGATCATATCGCGGTCGTCGTCCACCCAGCCGAACTTGCGCGCGCCCTCGATCATGCGATCGAACTTCTCCAGCCATTCGCCGGATGGCGGCGGCGCCAGGAGGCCGACGATCGACGCCCGGCGGAGCCAGGCGTGGCTGCCGTCCGGCTCCAGGCGTCCGATCGCCGACACCAGCGCCGCCACCCGCGCCTGGTCGAAGCCCGATGCGTCGACGAGTTTGAAGGCGCGGAAGTTCGACGCGTCCAGAAGCCGGAAGCCGCCGCGATCCAGCCTGATCTCCACCGCTACGCCGCGGCTTTCGTCCGCGGTGCGGGCACGCCGACCTTGGACAGGTCGCCGAAACGCCGGTTGAGCAGCG
>JAEULC010000203.1 GCA_016792605.1 Rhodospirillales bacterium | reverse complement strand
GTGTCGCGGCACCTGACCGACGGCGCCATGGACCTGACCATCATGCGCTACGACAGCGAAGCGGCCTCGGAAGCGAATTTCGCCGGGCCGGCGCCGTGCATCCACCATTTCGGGATGGAGGTGGACGACATCGCCGGCTTCGCCAAGCAGATCACCGACATGGGCGGCGAGATCCTGAGCGAGCCCGGCCACCTGCCGATCAAGTTCCGCGCCCCGGGCGGGCCGGTGGCTGAGATCGTGCCGGCCGGACGCTACGCCAAGAAGACGCTGGCCGACGGCGTCCACGGCAAGGTGCTGGCCTAGCCGGCCGGGGAAGGGAGCGCGCCATGGCGCATCTCGTGCTGCAGGGCCTGACCAAGCGCTACGGGCCGCTGACGGTGCTGGATTCCGTCGACCTGGCGGTCGAGAAAGGCCAGCTCGTCTGCCTGCTCGGTCCCTCGGGCTGCGGCAAGACCACGACGCTGCGCCTCGTCGCCGGCTTCATCGAGCCGACCGAGGGCACGGTGCGCGTTGCCGGGCAGGAACTGTCGCGCCCGGGCAGCGCCCTGCCGCCCGAGCGGCGCGGCATGTCGATGATCTTCCAATCCTACGCGCTGTGGCCGCACCTGACGATCTTCGACAACGTCGCCTACGGCCTGACGCTGCGGAAGATGGACAAGGCCGAGATCGGCAAGCGCGTGCGCGCGATGCTCGCGGCGGTCAAGCTGGAGCACCTCGTCGACCGCTATCCGGGCGAGCTTTCGGGCGGGCAGCAGCAGCGCGTGGCGCTGGCGCGCGCGCTGGTCGTGGAGCCTCAGATCCTGCTGCTCGACGAGCCGCTGTCGAACCTCGACGCGGCGCTGCGCGAAGAGATGCGCTTCGAGGTGCGCCGGCTGCACGACGAGTTCCGCTACACCACGGTCTACGTGACCCACGACCAGGCCGAGGCGATGACCGCGGCCGACCTGATCGTGGTCATGAACCAGGGCAAGATCGAGCAGGCGGGATCGCCCGAAGAGGTCTATTCCCGGCCGCGCTCGGCCTTCGTCGCCAAGTTCCTCGGCGGCGCCAACGTGCTGACCGGGCGCGCCGTCGACGCCAGGCGGCTCGACATCGGCGCCGGGGTGGTTCCCTGCGCCGAGCCGGTGTTTGCCGCCGGCGCGGAAGGCGCGCTGTCGATCCGCTTCCACGAGGTAAGGGTCAGCGACCGGCCGGCGGCCGGCGCGCTGCCGGCCAAGGTGCTGCGCCAGACCTTCCTCGGCTCGACCCGCGACCTGGCGCTGGCGCTCAGCGACGGCACGGCGCTGCGCGTGACCGCTGCGCCCGATCTCGCGATTCCGGCCGATCAGCAGGTGTGGGTGGCGCTGCCGCAGGAACGCTGCCGGCCGCTGCTGGCCTGACGTTTTTCTACGGGGACAACGAACAAGAACCCAAGACGAGGAGGAAACGACGATGCAAAAATTGCTGGGACTAGCCGGGGCGATGGCGTTCATCGCCACGACGGCATTGGCGCAAAGCCCGGTCTACAAGATCACGCCGGAGCTCGAGGCCGCGGCGAAGAAGGAAGGCAAGCTCACGATCTACACCTCGGTCGACGTCAAGGTCGCCGAGGCGATCGCCAAGGCCTTCGAAAGCAAGTACGAGGGCATCAAGGTCACGGTCGAGCGCAACGGTGCCGAGCGCCAGTTCTCGAAGATCGGGCAGGAGTATTCCAGCCAGATCTTCAACGTCGACACGGTGAACAGCTCCGACGCGGCGCATTTCATCTACTGGAAGCGCGAGGGCTGGCTGGCGCCGGCCCTGCCGCAGGAGGTCGCCGAGCGCTATCCGAAGGGCTCGTTCGACGAGCAGGGCTTCTATGCGCCCTGGCGCGCCAGCCTCAGCGTCATCGCCTACAACAACAAGATGGTCACCGACGCGGAGGCGCCAAAGAGCTTCAAGGAGCTGCTCGACGCCAAGTGGAAGGGCAAGCTGGTGAAGGCCCATCCCGGCTATTCCGGCACGATCCTGACCGCGACCTTCCAGATCAGCCGCGACATCGGCTGGGACTACCTGGAGAAGCTGGCGGCGCAGCAGATCATGCAGGTCCAGTCCTCGACCGACCCGCCGCGCAAGGTCGTCGCCGGCGAGCGGCCGGTCATGGTCGACGGCAACGAGTACAACGTGTTCCTGGAGCAGGCCAAGGGCGCGCCGATCTCGATCGTCTACCCGACCGAGGGGACGCCGCTGGTCATCGGCCCGTCGGGCATCATGAAGAACGCCAAGAACCCGAACGCGGCGCGGCTCTACCACGCCTGGTCGTTCTCGAAGGAGGCGCAGCAGATGTCGGTCAATGTGGGCGGCCTGCGCTCGTTCCACCCCGACGTGGTCGAGCCCGCCGGCCGCACGCCGCTCGGCAAGATCAAGCTGATGAAGGACGACCCGGTGGCGGTCGACAAGCAGGTCGAGCAGATCAAGCAGCAGTACCTCAAGTACTTCAAGACCTGACGCCTCCGTGACCGCGATCGCCCTCAACGAGGCGGAACAGCGTCGCTCCTTGGCCGGGCCCGATCTTTCGGGCCTGGTCCTGGGGGCGACGGCGCTGTTCCTATTGGCCTTGATCGGCCTGCCGGTGGGCTGGCTCCTGGCCTATGCCTTCAGCGACAAGGCGGGCGCGGTCACGCTGGCCAATTTCCAGGCGCTGCTCGACGATCCCACGCTGCGCGAGCCGCTGGTCACGACCTTCAGCCTGGCCTCGCTGGTGGCGTTCTTCGCCGCGCTGGCCGCGGCGCCGATGGCCTGGGCGGTGGCGCGCACCGACCTGCCGGGCCGCCGGGCGGTGCGGGCGATGATGACCGCCAGCTTCGTCACCCCGCCGTTCCTGGGCGCCATCGCCTGGGAGATCCTGGCGGCGCCGAACAGCGGCATTCTCAACAAGTTATGGCGCGATCTTTCCGGCGCAGACGAGGCGCTGGTCAACATCTACAGCTTCGGCGGCCTGGTCTTCGTGATGGCCTGCTACACGGCCCCGTATGTCTTTGTTGTCCTTACAAATGCGCTCGACCGCATCCCGGCCGACCTTGAGGACGCGGCAGGCATCCTGGGGGCGGGGCGCTGGAAGATCGTGCGCAGCGTCACCCTGCCGCTGGCCCTGCCGGCCTTGCTCGCGGGCGCGCTAGTGGCCTTCCTGCAGGCGATGATCCTGTTCGGCTCGCCGGCGATCCTGGCCCTGCCGGCCGGGTTCCACACGGTGACGACCAAGGTCTACGCGCTGTTCCAGTTCCCGCCCAAGCCCCAGGTCGCCGCCGCGGCCGCCCTGCCGCTGCTCCTGGTCACGGTCGCCTTGCTCTGGATCCAGGGCCGGATCATCGGGCGGCGCGGCTTCGCCGTGGTGGGCGGCAAGGCGGGTGAGCCGCGCCTGCTGGTGCTCGGTGCCTGGCGCTGGCCGGTGCTGGGTCTCGTTCTCCTGGTCCTGGCGCTGCCGCTGTTCCTGCCCTATGCGGCGCTCCTGAAGGCGGCGGTGTCGCGGATTCCGTCCGGGCCGTTCGACGCGGCGAACCTGACCCTGACGAATATCAGCTTTGTCTTCCTGGAATTCTCCCAGACCCAGCGCGCCTTCGCCAACACCTTCATCCTGGCCTTCACGACGGCAACCGCCGGCACCGGCCTGGCGCTGATCGTCGCCTACATGGCGGCAAGGCGCGCGGCGCCCGGCGCCAAGGCGCTGGAATTCCTCGCCACCGCGCCGATCGCCATTCCCGGCATCGTCCTCGGCGTCGGGCTGTTCCTCGCCTATACGCGCGGGCCCGTGGTGCTCTACGGCACGCTCTGGATCCTGTTCCTGGGCTTCCTGACCATCGAGCTGCCGGCCGCGTTCCAGCAGCTCCGCGCCTCGTTCCGCTCGGTCCACCCCGAGTTGGAGGAGGCCTCGCGGATTTTGGGGGCCGACCGGCTGGTCACGCTGCGCCGGATCACCGCCCCGCTGCTCAAGTCAGGCGTGATCGCCGGCTGGTGCCTGATCTTCATCGGCGTGGTGCGCGAGCTGTCGGCCGCGGTCATGCTGGCGACCTCGAACACCAAGGTGCTCTCGGTGGTGATCTACGACCTCAACGAGAGCGGCAACCTGGGCGCCATCGCCGTGCTCGGCGTGGCGATGCTGCTGGTCACCTTCGCGGTCGTCGGCCTGGCCAACTGGGTCGCCGGCGTCGGCGCCGGCATCGGAATTCGCAAGACATAACAAGGCACAGGAGGAAACCATGAAACGACTTTCGACCGTCGCCGCGTTCGCGGGCGCCCTGATCCTCGCAACCAGCCCGGCCTGGGCCCAGGCGAAGTACCCGGCCTCGCCGGTCACGCTGGTGACGCATTCCAGCCCGGGCGGCGGCAGCGACGTGTTCCTGCGCGAGTTGGTCAAGCACCTGACGCCGGCGATGGGCGTGACTTTCGCGGTCGAAAACGTGCGCGGCGGCAGTGGCGCCACGGCGGTCGCGAAGGTGGCGAAGTCGACCCCGAACGGCGGCATGTTCTATGCGACGACGCCGACCTACATCCAGACCTCGCTGCTGTCGAAGCCCGAGGTCGGGTATGACGGGCTCGACCCGATCGTCATCGTGTTCCTCGATCCCGAGGTGATCTACACGCGCGCCGAAAGCCCGTTCAAGACGATGGCCGACGCGATCGCCCACGCCAAGGCGAACCCTGGCAAGGCCAAGTGGGGGGCGGCGAACCCGGCCTCGCTGGAGCGCATCGCGCTGGAGCGCCTGAAGCGCATCGCCGGCGTGCAGGCCGCGGTCGCGACGCACGAGGGCGGCGGCGATCTGATGATCAACGTGCTCAACGGCACGCTCGACTTCGGCATCGGCGAGATCCAGGAGATCCGCGGCCAGCTCGACGCCGGCAAGGTGCGGCTGCTCGGCGTCTTGACCGACAAGCGCCTGCCGGACTTCCCGCAGCTCGCGACCGCGAAGGAGCAGGGCATCGACCTGACCGTGACGAAGTTCCGCGGCCTGGCCGGGCCGAAGGGCATCCCGGACGACGTCGCCGCGCAGTGGGAGGCGGCGATCAAGCAGGTCCTGGCGAGCAACGCCTACAAGGCCGAGTACGCCAAGGAAAGCCTGGTGCCGGCGGTGATGGGCCGCGCCGAGGCGCGCGCCTTCACCCAGCGCTTCGCCGAGGAGGTCACCACCAAC
>JAEULC010000202.1 GCA_016792605.1 Rhodospirillales bacterium | reverse complement strand
GGTCAAGAAGTCGATCACCAACGAGTTCATCGTCTGCCTGGAGGACGGCAAGAAGCTGAAGATGCTGAAGCGGCATCTGCGCACGACCTACGGCCTCAGCCCGGACGAGTACCGCGCCAAGGGGGGCCTGCCGGCCGACTACCCGATGGTGGCGCCGAACTACGCCGCCCGGCGCTCGGCCTTCGCCAAGAAGATCGGCCTCGGCCGCACCGCCGGCAAGCCGCGCGGAAAGGGCCGCAAGGCGGGCTAACTTCCGGCTGATCTACAGAAGGCGGCAGCACGCCGCCGTCGCCAGGCTCAGGCGGCGGCGCTGAGTTCCCGCAGGCGGTCGTTCGGGAAGGTGACGGTCACCGTCGTCCCGGCGTTCTGCGCGCTCTCGACCGTCAGCGACCCGCCATGCAGCTCGGCCAGGCGCTTGGACAGCGGCAGGCCGAGGCCGGTGCCGTCGAACTTGCGCGCCAGGCGGTTGTCGACCTGGCCGAAGCGCGACAGCGCGATCGGGATCTCGTCCGCCGCCATGCCGATGCCGGTGTCGCGGACGGAAAGCTCGAGCCCGTCGCGCACCCGGCGCACCGCGACGGTCACGTTGCCGCCCGCCAGCGTGAACTTGACCGCGTTCGACAGCAGGTTCACGACGATCTGGCGCACGCGGCGCGCGTCGGCGTAGAGCACCGGCAGCACCGGCGGCAGCTCGCTCGCGATCGCGACGCCGTTCTCCTCGGCGCGGCCGATGTTGAGCCGGATCGCCTCGCCGACCACCAGGCCGATGTCGATGTCCTCCTCGTCGAGCTGGACCGCCTCGGCCTCGAGGCGCGAGACGTCGAGGACGTCGTTCACCAGCCCCAGCAGGTGCACGCCGGCGCGGCGGATGTCGTCGATGCAGTCGCGCTGCTTGTCGGTCAGCGGCCCGTAGAGCTCGGCCGCCATCACCTCGGAGAAGCCGATCACGGCATTGAGCGGGGTGCGCAGCTCGTGGCTCATCGTGGCCAGGAACTGCGACTTGGCCTGGCTGCCGGCCGCCGCCGCCGACAGGGCCTCCTGCAGATTGGCACCGGTCGCCTCGAGCTGCGCCTTGGTGCGCTCCAGCTCGCCGACCGCGCGGCGCAGGCGCTCGGCTTCGCGCTGGGTGCGGACCGCCATGCGCCGGTCGACCGCCGAGGCGACCAAAGCGACGCAGGCGATGGCCAGCACCGCCACGGCGACCGCGACCGCCAGCCACTCGGCGGGCAGCGGGTTCTCCATCACGACCACCATCGGCGCCTGCTCCACCCGCAGCGCGCCCATGCCGGTGAAATGCATCAGGCCGATTCCGGTGACCAGCGCCAGGGCGCACGCCAGGCAGTTGCCCAGGCCGCCATCGGGCCGGAAGCGCCACACCGCGACGGCGCCGAAGAAGGCGCCGAGCGCGACCGAGGCTGCGACCAGCGAGGTGTCGTAGACCAGGATGCCGGGGATCCGGATCGCGGCCATTCCCGTGTAGTGCATCGCGGCGATGCCGAGGCCGACCGTGGCGCCGCCCAGCCAGACGAAGGCCGACCGCCGGGACGGCGCGAAGGAGGCGACCGCGAAGCCGGCGCCGCAGACGACGATCGCCACCAGGATCGACAGGATCGTCTCGAACACGTCGTAGCTGAAGGGAACCCGCGGCGCGTAGGCGAGCATGGCGATGAAGTGGGTCGCCCAGATCCCGCCGCCCGTAACCGCGGCGGTCGCGGCCAGCCACCCGGCGCGCGCGCGGCCGCTCGCCGTCTCGGCATGGCCGAACAGCCAGAACGTCGTCGTCGAGGCGACGCACGCGATCAGCACGGCCAGGACCACGAGGCCGGGGTCGTGCTCCTGGGTCAGGCAGTCGAGGACCTTCAACATGTACCCGAAGGTACGGTAGGCCACTTAACGGGGTGTAAAGCCCCATGTTTCCAAGGGGCAAGCCGTCACTCGAGGCCGCGGAGCGCGGCGGTTTCCACCCGCAGCCGCAGCGCCAGCACGGCCGCGTTCAGGGCCGAGAACGCCAGCGCGTAGCCCCACAGGCCGAAGACCAGCGGCAGGACCGCCACCTCGGCCGCCAGGACCAGGTAGTTCGGGTGGTCCGCCCAGCGATACGGGCCCGATCGGATCAGCGGCGCGGCGGGCAGCACGATCACCCGGGTCGTCCAGCGCCGGCCCAGCGTCCACAGCACCCAGAAGCGGCCGAGCTGCAGCACCAGGTAGAGGGCGAGCCAGGCCAGGTCGACCTGGCGGCCGGGGGCCAGCCACCACAGCCCCGCCAGCCAGGCGACATGCACGCCGATCAGCGGCCAGTAGTGCCCCTGCCCCAGCTCGACCCCGCCCCGGGCGCGCATCCCGGCGGCATTGGCGCCGGACCAGGCAAGCTCCGCCAGGCGCTGCACGGTCACCAGCCCGAGGATCGTCCCTGCGCCCATCTACATTCCCCGGGGAACCCAGCGCGACAGGAAGGCGCAGTAGCCGAGCCACAGGCCGGTGGCGGCGAAGACGCTCCACAGGCCGAAGAAGGTCAAGAGCAGGCTGAACACGCTGGTCGAGACGAGCTGGGCCACGTCGCGGTAGGTCATGAAGATGGTGGTCATCTCGGGCCGCTCGCGCGCCCGGACGGCGCGCTGGAACGTCACCATGCAGACCGAGTCGAGCGCCACGGCCGCGACGGCCGACAGCAGGATCAGCCCGACGAAGATCCAGGGCGTGGCGACGAAGGCGGCGCAGAGCAGCAGGCACAGGCTGGCCAGCGCGTAGGCACCCATCAGCACCTGGCGCATGCCGATGCGCCGCCCCAGGCGCCCGAACCAGGTGACGGCGAACAGCAGCAACGAGCCGCCCATCAGGATATAGCCGCCCTCGGTGGCGCCGAGGCCCGCCGTGACGGCGTAGATCGGCACGTAGACGAAGAACATCGACCACCAGTTCTCGCGGGCGAGGTTCAGGACATAGGCGAGGCGCAGGCGCGGCTGCGAGAAGAAGCGGTTGATCGACCGGATCGGCGCGAAGCTGGCGCGGCCCGAGGTGGCGAAGCGCGCCGCCGGCACGCTGGGCCGGAGGATCGCCAGGTGCAAAAGCAGCAGGGCGGAGGCGGCGATCGACAACCCGTAGACCGCCCAGGGCGCCACGTTCTCGTAGAGCGCGATGCCGAGCGAGGGCCCGAAGCTCCACATGCCGGCGGCGAAGAGCACGCGGCGCGGCTCCATCTTCGACAGGTCGCGGCGGTCGATATGCGACATGATCAGGAGCTGCAGCGCGTTGCCGCCGCAGGCGACCGCAAGGCCGCGCAGCAGCACGGCGCCGAGCACGCCCGACGCGGTCGAGGCGGCGAGGCAGAGCGGCACCAGAACGGCGCAAAGCGCGCCCGCGACATAGGTCCAGCCCGGCCCGACGCGCCGGATGAGGAGCGGAATGCACTGGCTGGTCACCAGCCCGACGCAGGTCGCCCCGGCATAGACCAGGCTGACGTCGCGCGCATTGCCCAGCACCTTGAGCGCCACGACCGCGAGGACCACCGTGACCGTCGCGCGGGCCAGGGCTTCGAGCGCGAACAGCGAGGCGAAGGCGGTGGGCCCGGGCTGGAACAGCCTGGCGCTGAGGGCGGCGAGCATGGCGGCGGACTGTAGCGATGGGTGCGCTGCGGCACCAATGCCGCGTCGGCGGGGCTGGTCAGCGCATCTTCTTGTATTCGCGCTGGCAGGCCTCGCGCAGCAGCGCGGTGTCGGTATCGGTCAGCGGTTCGCCGTCGAGATAGACCCGGCGCCCGTCGCCCTTGACCGTGATCGTGCCGATATAGGCCGGCGCGTCGTAGCGCTGGCGCGGGCCGTCCACGTCATAGGGCTGGCGCCCGCCGGGCGGCGGCGGGGTCGTGGTGTCGAACGGCCGCGCGGTGACGCCGTCGCGGCGAAACGGCGTGTGGCAGAGCTTCACGTTCTGGGTCGAGCTGTAGCGCTCGCACAAATCGACCGTAATCGGGATGGTGATGGTCTCGGGGATCTTGATGTCCGGCCGCGGCTTGAGGTCGGCGGGCGCGACCTTGCGCCCCTGCGCGTCCTGGCCGGGCTTGTACTTCACGTCGGGCGACGCGACATGGTCGACGAGCTGGCGGCAGGTCGCCCAGGTGGCGCGGACCTGCCGGCGGGCAACGTCCTGGGAGAGCGCCGGAAGGGCGACCAGCAGGATCGCCGCGGTCGCGCCTAGACGGGCGAGGTGTTGCTCAAGAGCCATGCGGCCAGCCCGGCGATGGCGGCCAGCGCCACGATCGCCAGCGGGAAGACCGGGGCATGCGGCGCATGGCCCTGCGACGGATCGGCGGCATGGGCCAGATCGTAGCGCGGGTTGCGGGCGCCGCGCCAGGAGGCCGGGCGCCGCAGGGGGTGGCCGAAGGCCGGGGTGAGGTCGAGGTCGCTCATGCGACCACCCTAGCCAGCCTGGCTTAAAAATCGCTAAATGTGGCCGGGGAATGCGGGGCGGCGGGGGCCGGCCCGGTTGCGGGGGATTTTCGACAAATGCTGGAAAGCCTGTTCCGGCTGTCCGAGAACCGGACAACCGTGCGTACCGAGATCGTGGCCGGAATCACGACCTTCCTGACCATGGCCTATATCCTGTTCGTCAACCCGTCGATCCTCAAGGCGACGGGCATGGACGAGGGCGCGATCTTCGTCGCCACCTGCCTGGGCGCCGCCTACGGCACGCTGCTGATGGGACTCTACGCCAACTACCCGATCGCGCTGGCGCCGGGCATGGGGCTCAACGCCTACTTCACCTACGGCGTCGTGCTGGGCATGAAGTATTCCTGGCAGGTGGCGCTGGGCGCCGTGTTCCTGTCCGGCGTGCTGTTCTTCCTGATCTCGATCACGCCGCTCCGCGAATACATCATCAACGCCATCCCGCGCTCGCTGAAGATGGCGATCTCGGCCGGCATCGGCCTGTTCCTGGGCATCATCGCGCTGGAGAACGCCGGCGTGGTCGTCGCCCATCCCGTCACCTATGTGACGCTGGGCACGATCACCAAGCCGACGGTGATCCTGGCCGCGATCGGCTTCGTGCTGATGGTGGCGCTCGACCGGCGCGAGGTGACCGGCGGCATCATCATCGCCATCCTGGCGGTCAGCATCGCCGGCATGGCGCTGGGCCACTCGCCCTTCCCCTCGGCCATCGCCAGCGCGCCGCCGAGCCTGGCGCCGACCTTCCTGCAGATGGACCTGAAGGGGGCGATGGAGGCCGGGCTGATCGCGATCGTCTTCGCCTTCCTGTTCGTCGACTTCTTCGACAACGCCGGCACGCTGATCGGCGTCGCCTATCGCGGCGGGATGATGGGCAAGGACGGCAAGATTCCGCGGCTGAACCGGGTGCTGCTGGCCGACAGCACCTCGGCCATGGTCGGCGCGGCGCTCGGCACCTCGACGGTGACGAGCTACATCGAGAGCGCGTCGGGCATCAAGGCGGGCGGCAAGACGGGGCTGACCGCCGTGGTGGTGGGGATCCTGTTCCTGCTGGCCCTGTTCTTCGCGCCCCTGGCCTTGAGCGTGCCGAGCTACGCCACCGCCCCGGCCCTGCTGTTCGTGGCCTGCCTGATGGCCCGCGGCCTGACCGAGGTGGACTGGGAGGACGTGACCGAATATGCGCCGGCGGTGGTCTGCGCCCTGTCGATGCCGCTTACATTCTCCATCGCGCACGGCATCGCGTTCGGGTTCATCACCTATGCCGGCTGTAAAATCCTCTCCGGCCGCCTGAATGATGTGCATCCGGCGGTCTGGGCAATCGCTGCCCTGTTTCTAATCAAGTTCGGGCTTCTGTAACTTGTGGATAAGTTCGGTTTCACTTGGAAAACCGATGACACCTTCGCGATCATCGGCTATATTATTGAAACCGTGTAAGAAGACCGCGTCGGCGGTCCGACGCGGCCCGAGTTTAGGGAGGAAATCGCCACCAGGCGAGAGGAAGAGGCGGAGACAGGCCCCTTCCGCACGTAAAAATATCGGCGCCGATGGTTGAGATGGCAAGCGCGAAAGGCGGCTTGCCATTTTTTTTGACAAAATCATGAAATCCGGCGACCGCTGATCCACAATTTATAGCGGTCCGTAGTTTCAACAGGGGAAAACTGGCGATTTTCTCGCCCGTTGTTTCGTCTATTTAGCACGTGCCCAGGGCGGCTTCTGGCGGATGATTCGCCTATGAACTGGGCAGGCGTCGTGGTGGGCGCCCGGAAGATAGCCAAGGCTCATCAGGAACTCGCCCGTCACCTCGCCGCCGGTGAAGCGGAAGGTCTTCTTGAACAGCTTCACCCACTGCTCCTTCGGCAGGGGGTGGTGGGCGTCGAGCCAGGACGCGAAGCCGCCGTGGCTCGCGCGCAGCGCCTGCACCCGCCGGGCGTTGTCGATGATCGAGTCGATCTTCAGGCGGTTGCGGATGATGTTCTCGTCCTTCAGCAGCCGCCCGATCTGCCGTTCGCCGTAGCGCGCGACCTTGTCGACCTCGAACCCGTCGAAGGCCGCGTTCATGCCCTGGCGCTTCTTCAGCACGATCAGCCAGGAGAGCCCGGCCTGCATGATCTCCAGCGCCAGGCGCTCGAACAGCACGCGCTCGTCGGCCGAATGGAAGCCGTACTCGGTGTCATGATACGGCCCGTGGAACTCATGCCCGGGCGCGACGCTGCAGTAGGTGGACATGGATTGCCTGCCCTACTCCCGGAACGACACCAGCCCGTGGCGGACGGCCTGGTCGATGGCGATCCAGATCACCGCGGTGACGAGCGTGGTGACGAGGAACTTGAGCAGCAGCTTCGGCTTGGCCGGCGCGCTGGTCGCGTGCCCCTGCTCCACCGTGTCCGGCGGGTCGTTGTTGCCCCAGGGCAGGACCGCGAAGATCACGATCCACCAGGTGACCACAAAGACCATGATGCCGGTGTAGACGCCCATGACGCGCTAGGCCTGCTCGATCTCGACCAGCGTGCCGCAGAAATCCTTGGGGTGCAGGAACAGCACCGGCTTGTCGTGCGCGCCGATCTTGGGCTCGCCGTCGCCCAGCACGCGCATCCCCTGCGCCTTCAGCTTGTCGCGCGCCGCCAGGATGTCGTCGACCTCGTAGCAGACATGATGGATGCCGCCGGACGCGTTGCGCGCCAGGAAGGCGGCGATCGGCGAGTTGTCGCCCAGCGGATGCAGGAGCTCGATCTTGGTGTTGGGCAGCTCGATGAACACGGTCGTCACGCCATGCGCCGGCATCGGCACGGGCGCCGACACCTTGGCGCCGAGCGTGTCGCGGTAGATCGCCGAAGCCGCCGCGAGGTCCGGCACGGCGATGGCAACATGGTTGAGTCGGCCGATCATGCTTCGTCAGATCCTCACCACATGGACATCGGTCAGCGGCTTGTGGCCGCGCAGGCTGTTGATCTCGCGCCGCACCGCGCGCCGCGCCGCCTCGGCCACCGCCGCGTCGTCCTTGCGGTCGGGCTTCGACAGCTTCTCGATCGCGGCCTCGACGGCGTCGGCGACGGCCCGGAGCTCGGCCTGCTCGGTCTCCGCGTCCAGAAGGCCGCGGGCCGAGATGCTGGGCGTCGCCGCCAGCTTGCCCTTGGCGTCCAGCACCACGGTCGCCACCGCCGAGCCATTGTACATGAGCCGGTGACGGTCGCGCAAAACCGGGCTGTCGAGCGGCCTGACCGTGGTGCCGTCGAGCGCCAGGCGCCCGCTCTTGACCGTGGCGACGACGGCGGCCGGCCCGGGCGCGAGCCGGATCACCTGGCCGTTCATCGGCTCGATCGCCTCGGGCACCTGGCAGGCCTTGGCGAGCTCGACATGCGCCGCCAAGTGGCGCGGCTCGCCATGCACCGGCACGGCGATCCTGGGCCGCACCCACTGGTACATGCGGGTCAGCTCGTCGCGCGCGGGGTGGCCGGAGACATGGACGAAATGGTCGTTCTCGGTCACTACCTCGACGCCGCGCTTGACCAGCTGGTTCTGCAGCTTGCCGATCTCGCGCTCGTTGCCCGGGATGATGCGCGAGGAAAAGATCACCGCGTCGCCCTTCTCCAACACGATATGCGGATGCGTGTCGGCGACGATGCGCGACAGCGCGGCGCGCGGCTCGCCCTGGCTGCCGGTGCAGACCAGGAGCACCTTGTCGCGCGGCAGGTAGCCGGCGTCGTGCTCGCTGACGAATTCGGGCGTGTCGGCCAAGTAGCCGGTGGCGCGCGCGGCGTCCTGCATCCGCCACATCGAGCGGCCGATCAGCGCGGCGCGGCGGTCGTGCTTGGCGGCGACCGCCGCCATGGTCTCAAGCCGCGCCACGTTGGACGCGAAGCAGGCCACGGCGACGCGGTTCTTGAACCGGCCGACCAAGTCGACCAGGCTCTCGCGCACCGCCCCTTCCGAGCCCGAGGTGCCCTCGCGCAGCGCGTTGGTCGAGTCGCACATCATCGCCAGCACGCCCTCGTCGCCCAGCCGGCGCAGCGCCTCCTCGTCGGTCACGTCGCCGACCATCGGCGTGTCGTCGAGCTTCCAGTCGCCGGTGTGCAGCACGGTGCCGGCCCTGGTGCGGATGGCGACCGCGTTGGGCTCTGGGATCGAGTGGGTCAGCGTGATGAGCTCGAGGTCGAACGGACCGACCTTGAACCGGCCGGAGAGCGGCACCTCGGTGATCGGCACGTCGAAATCGACGCCGTTCTCCTTCAGCTTGCGCTTCAGCACGGCGGCGGTGAACGGCGTGCAGTAGACCGGGCAGCGCAGCCGGTCCCACAGATAGGGCACCGCGCCCAGGTGGTCCTCGTGCGCGTGGGTCAGCACCAGCCCGACCAGCTTCTCGCGTTCCCGCTCGTTCTCGATGAAGCTGATGTCCGGCATGATGACGTCGAGCGCCGGCTGGGTGTCGTCGGCGAACGTGATCCCGAGGTCGATCATCAGCCACTTGCCGGCATGGCCGTAGAGATTGAGGTTCATCCCGATCTCGCCGGAGCCGCCCAGCGACAGGAAATGCAGCGCGTCGTCGCCCCTGATGTCGACGCGCGTCGTCAGTGAGGCAGCGGCAACGTCGTTCATGACTTCTTGTTGCGCTGGTAGATGCGCAGCAGGCCGCGCACGGTCAGGTCGGGATCGACGGCATCGAAATGGATCGATCCCTCGAACAGCGGCGCCAGGCCGCCGGTCGCGATCACCTTCATCTTGTGGCCGTATTCCTTCTCGATCCGGCTGACCAGTCCCTCGACCAGGCCGATATACCCCCAGAAGATGCCCGACTCCATCGCCGGCACGGTGGCCTTGCCGATCACGCGCTGCGGCCGCCGGACGCCGATATGCGGCAGCTTGGCGGCGGCCTCGTAGAGCGCCTTGAGCGACAGGTTGATGCCGGTGGCGATGATGCCGCCGATGAACCGTCCCTCGCCGTCGACCACGTCGAAATTCGTCGCCGTGCCGTAGTCGACCACGATCAGCGGCCCGCCGTAGCGCGCATGCGCCTCGATCGTGTTGCACAGCCGGTCGGCGCCGATGTCCTCCTTGCGCATGTCGACCCTGACCTCGACGCCGGGGTCGACGCCCGGCTCGCCCAGCACCATCGGATCGATCTTGAAGTACTTGCGGCACAGCGTCTTGAGGTTGAACAGCATCTCGGGCACGACGATGGCGATGATGACCGCGTCGATGTCCTGGAGCTTCAGCCCGTCGAGCGCCAGGAGCGGCGACAGCCAGGACGCGAACTCGTCGGCCGTGCTCTTGGGATTGGTGGCCGCGCGCCACGTGTTGCGCACCTTGTCGCCGTCGAAGACGCAGAACACGGTGTTGGTGTTGTTGGCGTTGATCGCGAGCAGCATGGGTCCGTTTTCCGTTACGCGGCGCGGGCGGCAGCCACTTCGCCGGCATTCACGCGGCGTTGCGTGCCGTCGTCGAGCGTCAGCACCATCGCGCCGTCCGGCGCCAGCCCGTCGAAGCGGCCGGCCAGGCTTGCCTCGCCCAGGTTCATCTCCAGCCGCTCGCCCAGCCGCCAGGCGCGCCGCTGCCACTGGGCCCTGACCGGCGGCAGGTCCTGCGCCAGCCAGGTCGTGTACCAGAGCTGGAACTGGCGCACATAGGCCTCCAGCATGAAGCCCGCGTCGATCCCCTGGACGCCGGCCGCGTGCAGCGAGGTGGCCGGCAGCCGCGCCTGGGCCGGGTAGCTCTCGATGTTCACGCCGGTGCCCAGGACCAGGAAGTCGAGGGCGCCATCGGGCCGGAGCGACGACTCCAGCAGGATGCCCGACACCTTGCGCTCGTTCAGCAGCAGGTCGTTGGGCCACTTGTAGCGCAGGTCGACGCCTTGCGGCAGCAGCGGCGCGATCGCTTCGCCCAGGCCCAATGCTGCGACCAGCGACAGTTCCATGGCGCGGGCGAGCGCTACGGGCGGGCGCAGGACCAGCGAGCAGTAAAGGTTGCCCGGCGGCGACGCCCAGGCCCGGCCCTGCCGGCCGCGGCCGCTGGTCTGCTCGCGCGCCCAGACCAGGGCGAATTCGGGAGCGCCGGCGGCGGCCAGCCGGCGCGCCTCGTCGTTGGTGCTGCCGACCTGGTCGAGCGCGACCAGGCGATAGGCGGGCGGCAGCTCCGGCGCGCGCCCGCGTAGCGCCAGCGCGCTCATGCCGGCCTCATCCGATCTGGAGCGCCTTCGCGGCCGCCTGTGCGGCGGCGAAGATCGGCCAGCAGGCGGCGAAGAAGAACAGCGTCACCACGGCGGACAGGCCCATGACGGCCGAGACCGGCGCCGAGGGCAGGTCGAACGGCCGCGCCGGCTCGTCCATGAACATCACCTTGATGATGCGGATGTAGTAAAAGGCGCCGATCACGCTGGCGAGCATGCCGACGATCGACAGGAAGTAGAGCCCCGCCTCGATCGCCGCCAGGAACACGAACAGCTTGCCGAAGAACCCGGCCAGCGGCGGCAGGCCCACCATCGAGAACAGGAAGATCGCGAGCGCATAGGCGATCTTGGGCTGCGAGCGCGCCAGGCCGGCGAGGTCTTGGATGTCCTCGACCATCTTGCCGTCGCGCTTCATCGCGAGGATGCAGGCAAACGCGCCGACGTTCATGAACAGGTAGGTCGCCATGTAGATCATGACGCCGCGCACGCCCGACGGGGTGCCGGCGGCCAGGCCAACGAGCGCGTAGCCGACATGGCCGATCGAGCTGTAGGCCATCAGGCGCTTGATGTTGGTCTGGCTGATTGCGGCCAGCGCGCCGAGGATCATCGAGGCCAGCGACACGAACACCACGATCTGCTGCCACTGCGCCAGCAGGGGGCCGAACGGGCCGGTCATGGCGCGGGTGAAGAGCGCGATGGCGGCGATTTTCGGCGCCACGGCGAAGAAGGCCGTGACCGGCGTCGGCGCGCCCTCGTAGACGTCGGGCGTCCACATGTGGAACGGAACGGCCGAGACCTTGAACGCCAGGCCGGCCAGCAGGAAGACGATGCCGACGACCATGCCGATCGAGGGCTGGGCGGCGCCCTGGCCGGCGAAGGTCTTGGCCAGGAGGTCGAAATTGGTCGTGCCGGTGAAGCCGTAGATCAGCGAGCAGCCGTAGAGCAGCATGCCCGAGCTCAGCGCGCCGAGGACGAAGTACTTGAGCCCCGCCTCGGTCGACCGCACCTCGTCGCGCTTGAAGGCGGCGACGACGTAGAGCGACAGCGACTGCAGCTCGATGCCGATATAGAGCGCAATGAGGTCGTTGGCCGAGACCATCATCAGCATGCCCAGCGTGGCGAACACGACCAGCACCGGGTACTCGAACCGCGCCATCTTCTCGCGCTCGAGGTAGTCCTGCGACATGACCAGCGTCAGCGCCGAGCCGAGCAGCACCAGCAGCTTCATGAACAGGCTGAAGTAGTCCGACACGAACTGGCCGTGGAAGGTGACGGCACGCGGGCCGGTCACCACGACCAGTGCCCAGGCCGCGGCCACCAGGCCAAGGATCCCGAGCCACAGGCAGGTGCGCGTCGCGTCCTGCTTGCGGAAGGCGCCGACCATCATCAGCGCCATCGCCGTGACGGCCAGGATGATCTCCGGCAGGGCCAGGGTGGCCTTAGGCAACATCGGGATCACTGGCGGACCTCCGCGGCCTGCGCCGGCGCCTCGAGCGAGGCGCTGCGCTGGACGTTGAATTTGCGGATCAGCTCGACCACCGCAGGCTCGGTCGGCTTCAGGAACGTCGCGGGATAGACGCCCATCCAGAACACCAGCAGGACCAGCGGCGCGAACACCACGATCTCGCGCAGGTTCATGTCGAGCAGCGCCTTGAGGTCGGGCTTCTCGAGCTTGCCGAAGATCACGCGGCGGTAGAGCACCAGCATGTAGGCCGCACCCAGCACCACGCCGGTGGCCGCCAGGAAGCAGACCCAGGTATTGGCCTGGAACGCGCCCAGCAGCACCAGGAACTCGCCAACGAACCCGGACGTGCCCGGCAGGCCGACCGAGGCCAACATGAAAATCATGAACACCAGGGCGTATTTCGGCATGCGCTCGACCACGCCGCCATAGCGCGCGATCTCGCGCGTGTGCAGCCGGTCGTAGACCACGCCGACGACGAGGAACAGCGCGGCCGAGACCACGCCGTGGCTCAGCATCTGGAAGATCGCGCCCTGCACGCCCTGCACCGTCAGCGTGAAGGTGCCGAGCGTCACGAAACCCATATGCGCGACCGAGGAGTAGGCGATCAGCTTCTTCATGTCCTCCTGGGCGAGCGCCACCAGCGACGTGTAGATGATCGCCACGATCGAGAGCGTGTAGACCAGCGGGGTGAAGTAGACGGTCGCGTCCGGGAACATCGGCAGCGAGAACCGCAGGAAACCGTAGCCGCCCATCTTCAAGAGCACGCCGGCCAGGATCACCGAGCCCGCGGTCGGCGCCTCGACGTGGGCGTCAGGCAGCCAGGTGTGGACCGGCCACATCGGCACCTTGACCGCGAACGACGCGAAGAAGGCCAGCCACAGCCAGGTCTGCAAGGTCTTGGGGAAGACATGCGCCATGGCGGCCGGGATGTCGGCGTTGCCGACCTCGCGGTAGACCACGAGGATGGCCAGCAGCATCAGGACGGAGCCGAGCAGCGTGTAGAGAAAGAACTTGAACGCCGAATAGACCCGGCGCGGCCCGCCCCACACCCCGATGATCAGGAACATCGGGATCAGCACGCACTCGAAGAAGACGTAGAACAGCACCAGGTCGAGCGCGCAGAACGTGCCGATCATCAAGGTCTCGAGCGCCAGGAACGCGACCATGTACTCGCGCACGCGCTTCTCGACCGCCTCCCAGCTCGCCAGGATGCAGAGCGGGGTGAGCAGGGTCGACAGCAGGACGAAGAAGACGGAGATGCCGTCCACGCCCATGAAGTAGTTGATGTCGAAGCCCTGGATCCAGGCGTGCTTCTCGACGAACTGGAACTTGGCGCTGGTCGGGTCGAAGTTGATCCAGACGAGCAGCGACAGCGCGAACGTAGCCAGCGAGGTCCACAGCGCCGCCCAGCGCGACACGCGCGCCACGGTCGCCTCGTCGCCGCGCTGCGCCAGGATGAAGGCGACGCCGACCAGCGGCAGGAAGGTGATGACGGAGAGTATCGGGAAACCCATGGCCATGCCCTACCCCGCCTTCCGGGTCAGCAGGTACCACGTGACCAGGATCACGACGCCGATCAGCATCGCGAAGGCGTAGTGGTAGACATAGCCGGTCTGCAGCAGGCTGGTGCGGCGCGAGATCGCCTTGGTCGCGCCGGCGACGCCGTCGGGGCCCAGGCCGTCGATGATCGCGCCATCGCCGCCCTTCCACAACACGCGGCCGAAGCGCAGGGCCGGCTCGACCAGAACGTTCCAGTACAGCTCGTCGAAGTACCACTTGTTGAGCAGGAACTGGTAGAGGCCCTGGAAGCGCTGCGCCAGCGCGACCGGCCAGGCCGGCCGCAGCATGTACATCACATAGGCGAGCGCGATGCCCGAGACCGCCATGACCAGCGGCAGGAGCTTGACCCAGAGCGGCACGTGGTGCGCGGCCTCCAGCGAGTCGTGCTGCGGCAGGACCAGGATCGCCTTGCCCCAGAAATCGACCCGCGCGTCGCCGACGAAGCTGTTGTAGCCGAGCTTGCCGGCGACGACCGCACCGATCACCAGCACGACGAGCGGCCCGAGCATGATCCAGGGCGACTCGTGGACATGCTCCATGGTGTGGTGGTCGGCACGCGGCGCACCGTGGAAGGTCATGATCAGGAGGCGCCAGGAATAGAAGGCGGTCAGGAACGCCGCGGCGCATCCCAGCCAGTAGGCGTAGAGTCCCACGCCGCTATGCGCGCCATAGGCGGCCTCGAGCACGATGTCCTTCGAGTAGAAGCCAGCGAAGAACGGCATGCCGGCCAGCGCCAGCGAGCCCACCCACATGAAGCCGTAGGTGACCGGGATCTTGCGCCAGATGCCGCCCATGCGGCGCATGTCCTGCTCGTCCGACATGGCGTGGATCACCGAGCCGGCGCACAGGAACAGCAGCGCCTTGAAGAAGGCGTGGGTGAACAGGTGGAACATCGCCGCGCCATAGGCCGAGACGCCGGCGGCGAAGAACATGTAGCCGAGCTGGCTGCAGGTCGAATAGGCGATGACGCGCTTGATGTCGTTCTGCACCAGGCCGACCGTCGCGGCGAACAGCGCCGTCGTGGCGCCAACCACAGTCACGACCGCCAGCGCGGTCGGCGCGTACTCGAACATCGGCGACAGGCGGCAGACCATGAACACGCCGGCCGTCACCATGGTGGCGGCGTGGATGAGGGCCGAGACCGGCGTCGGGCCTTCCATCGCGTCCGGCAGCCAGGTGTGCAATCCCAGCTGCGCCGACTTGCCCATCGCGCCGATGAACAGCAAGAGGCACAGCACCGTCATGGCGTGGAAGTCCCAGGACAGGAAGTGCAGCTTGGCGTCCGCCTTGCCCGGGACGGCGGCGAAGATGTCGGTGAAGCTGACGGACTGGAACAGCAGGAAGGTGCCGAAAATGCCCAGCGCGAAGCCGAAGTCGCCGACGCGGTTGACCAGGAAGGCCTTGATCGCCGCGTCGTTGGCCGAGGGCTTGTGGTACCAGAAGCCGATCAAGAGGTAGGAGCAGACGCCCACGCCCTCCCAGCCGAAGAACATCTGCACCAGGTTGTCGGCCGTCACCAGCATCAGCATCGAGAAGGTGAACAGGCTGAGATAGGCCATGAAGCGCGGCTTCGACGGGTCGTGGCTCATGTAGCCGACCGAGTAGACATGGACCACCGCCGAGACGACGGTCACGACCACGATCATCACGGCGCTGAGCGCGTCGAACTTCAAGGCCCAGGACAGCTCCAGGTCGCCCGACGCGATCCAGGTCATCAGCGGCACGTCGCGCGCATGGCCCAGGATGGCGACGTCGTAGAGGATGAAGGGCGAGATCAGCGCGGACAGGATCA
The DNA here is from genome assembly GCA_016792605.1 of Rhodospirillales bacterium. GTDB lineage: Bacteria > Pseudomonadota > Alphaproteobacteria > JAEULC01 > JAEULC01 > JAEULC01. The sequence continues at coordinate 1,349 of JAEULC010000202.1, read as the reverse complement.
GCGCGCCGCAGGTCACGTACTGCGCGCCGCGGTCGCCGATCAGCCGGCCGAACAGCCCGGCGATGAAGGCCGCGATCAGCGGCAGGAAGATGCAAAGGACGAACATCGACCTGCCCCTAGCCTTTCATCAGGTTGATGTCATCCACCTCGATCGTCCCGCGGTTGCGGAAGTAGACGACCAGGATGGCGAGGCCGATCGCGGCCTCGGCGGCGGCGACGGTAAGCACGAACATGGCGAAGACCTGGCCGGTCAGGTCGCCCAGGAAGGAGGAGAAGGCCACCAGGTTGATGTTGACCGCGAGCAGCATCAGTTCGACCGACATCAGGATGATGATGACGTTCTTGCGGTTCAGGAAGATGCCGAAGATGCCCGTGGTGAACAGGATCGCGGCGACGGTCAGGTAGTGGCCCAGGCCGATGGTCATGGCGTCACTCCCCCGCCCCGCCCGAGTTGACGCCATTGGCAGGCAGCTTGCGGATCTCGATCACGTCCTCGCGGCGGCGCGCGATCTGGTCGCCGACGCGCTGGCGCCGCACGCCCGCGCGGTCGCGCAAGGTCAGGACGATCGCGCCGACCATGGCGACGAGCAGCACCAGGCCCGAGGCCTGGAACAGGTAGATGTGGTCGGTGTAGATGATCCGGCCCAGGGCCGCGGCGTTGGTGATCTCGTCCGGCGCCTTGATCGGCGAGTCCGCCATCTGCCTGGCCTTGGGCGCGAAGGCCCAGGACCCCACCACCAGCAGCAGCTCGGCCAGCAGCACCAGCCCGATCGCCGCGCCGATGCCCAGGTAGCGCATGAAGCCCTGGCGCAGCGCCACGAAGTTGATGTCCAGCATCATGACGACGAACAGGAACAGCACTGCAACCGCGCCGACATAGACGATGACCAGCGTCATCGCCAGGAACTCGGCCCCGAGCAGCACGAACAGCCCGGCCGCGTTGAAGAAGGCCAGGATCAGAAACAGCACGGAATGCACCGGATTGCGCGAGGTGACAACCATCACGCCCGACGCCACGGCGACGGCGGCGAACACGTAGAACGCCAACGCCTGGATGATCATCCCCTAGCCCCTTCCCTCGCCGGCGCCATCACCGGTACGGCGCGTCGGCGGCGATGTTCGCCGCGATCTCCGCCTCCCAGCGGTCGCCGTTCGCGAGCAGCTTGTCCTTGTTGTAGAACAGCTCCTCGCGCGTCTCGGTCGCGAACTCGAAATTCGGCCCCTCGACGATCGCGTCCACCGGGCAGGCTTCCTGGCAGAAGCCGCAGTAGATGCACTTCGTCATGTCGATGTCGTAGCGCGTGGTGCGGCGGCTGCCGTCGTCGCGCGGCTCGGCCTCGATGGTGATG
>JAEULC010000177.1 GCA_016792605.1 Rhodospirillales bacterium | reverse complement strand
CGATCAGGTTCGCCAGCGCATCGCGCAATGCGGCGCTGTTGCCGCGCACGAACACCGGGCCCGCCGGCCGGTCGAGCGCCAGGCTGCGGCCCTCGGCGATGGCAAGCGGCGCCATGTCGGCGACGATGCCCGCCGCGAGCGCGCCAAGCTCGACCGTCTCGCCGAGATCGATCTGGTGCGCCTCGAGCCGCGCGATCGACAGGAGCTGCGACACCACGCGGGCGATGCGGTCGCAGTCGCGCTTCAGGTTCGCGACCTCGGGCCTGGGCGCCAGCCCGTCCAGTCGCGCGCGCAGGATTGCCAGCGGCGTGCGGAGCTGGTGCGCGGCATTAGCGGTGAAGCGGCGCTGCAGCGCAAAGCCCTCGTCGAGCCGGGCCAGGGTCGCGTTGAAGGCCTGAACCAGCGGCAGAACCTCCGCCGGCACACGGGCATCGTCGAGCCGCAGGCCCGTGGTGCGCGGCGTGATCGCGCCGGCCTCGCCCGACAGGCGCGCGACGGGCTGCAGCGTGCGCCGGATCGTGACGGCGGCGACGGCCAGCGTGGCGAGGAATAGCGGGATGCCCACGGGCAACACTTCCTCGACCAGCTCGTCGACGGCCCAGGCGACGAAGGGCCAGTCATGGCGTTCCTGCGTCGCGACGGCGACGCGGAAGCGGCGATCGGCAATCCGGTAGTCCAGCAGGTGCCCGCTGAGGCTTGCCTTGGCGTCGCCCTGCGCGCCCGGCACGGCGAAGATCAGGCGGCCCGTCGCCTCGGCCGGTGTCGGCAGCAGTTGGGCGATGGGCGGCGTCGATCCCGCCAGCACGGCGCCCGTGGCGAGGTCAATCACGGTGTAGTGCCGGCCCGGTCGTGCGAGATCGCCGGCCAGGTCGCGATCGAGCACGACCGTGGCGCGGCCATCGGCGCCGAGCGCGATCGACGCGGCGAGACGGTCGGCGAGGTCGCCGACATCGCCATGGATCTCCACCGTCGCCTGCTCCCAACTCAAGGTCAGGAACAGGGCGCAGGAGCCGGCGAAGGCGAGTGCGAACACGATCAGCAGCCGGCCGAGCAGGCGCCCGGCGATCGAGGGCGCGCGTACCGTCGTCACGCGGCGCCCTTGACGCTGTCTGGTGTCGGCGCGACCGTCAGCATGTAGCCGACGCCGCGCACGGCATGGATCGTCAGGTCCGCCTCGGCCTCGGCCAGGCGGCGACGGAGTCGCGAGATGTTGGCGTCGACCGCGTTCGAACCGATCTCGTCGCCGAGCGAATAGATCCCCTGCTCGATGGCGCCGCGCGCGACAACGCGGCCGGCGCGGCGCATCAGCAGCTCCAGGATCGCCAGTTCCTTGCGCGGCACGCTGACGCTGCGGCCGGCGACGACCACCGCGCCATGCGTCGGGTCGAATTCCACGTTGCCCACGGCCAGGCGCAGGCCCAGCGTTTCGGCCGGGCGCCGCAGCACGGCGCGAAGGCGCGCCACCAGCTCCTCGGTCGCGAAGGGCTTCACCACATAGTCGTCGGCGCCCAGGTTCAAGCCCGACACACGATCGTCGACGCCGTCGCGCGCCGTCACCGCGATCACCGGCAGGTTGCTGCGCCGCGCCCGCAGGCCGCGCAGCAGGTCGGTTCCGTCGCCATCGGGCAGCGACAGGTCCAGCAGCACGGCGTCGAAGCCGCCGGCGTCCAGCGCCAGTTCGGCGGCCCGGGCCGTGGCCGCGGTGTCGACGACGAAGCCTTGCGCGGCGAGGTTGCGCGCGACCAGCGGGCCCAGCGTGGGATCGTCTTCGACCAGCAGGATACGCATGGCGGGAAAGGATACGCGCCCGGCGCTAGAAGCGGAAGCCGAGCTGCACGCCGCCGCCGCCCGGCGCCAGCATCGGCGTGGCGGTGACGCCGAGGTCGTCGCGGAACGGGCTGAAATGCGCCACCAGCTTGCCGACGGCGTAGCCGACGCCGGCGCCGACCACCACGTCGCTGGCCCAGTGGGCGTTGTCGTTGAGCCGCGACCAGGCGACCAGGCCCGCGAGCCCGTAGGCGACCGGCGCCACCCAGATGTCGTCGTACTGCTCGCTGACCACGGCAGCGACGGTGAAGGCATTGGCGGCGTGGCCCGAGAAGAACGACTTGCCCGCGCCGCCCCAGCCGTCGAACTGCGTCTTGTCGTCGGTGTAGCCGGGCCGCTGGCGCCCCGCCAGGTGCTTGGTCGCCTCTGTGATGCCGCCGGTCAGCGCCCAGGCCTGCAGGGTCAGGAGCGCCGTGTTGCGCAGCTTCACGTCCTCGGTCGCGTAGCCCGCGGCATAGGCGACCGCGACGCCGCCCAGGATGGTCTTGCCGTCGCCGAGCCGGTAGCCGGCCGCGGCGATGCTGTCGCCGGTCGAGGTGCGGTGGTCGCGGAAGAAGCGACGGATATGCTCGTCGCCCAGATAGGCGCCGCCCGCCGCGATCACGAAGGCGCCGGTCTTGATCCAGTCAGTCGTGTCGAAGCGCGTGGGCGCGGTGAACAGGCGCGGGATGTTGTTGAAGTAGTTGAGCCAATAGTCGTCGTTGAGCAGCGGCTCGCCCCGGGGCGCCGGGGTCGGCTCCGGCGCCGGCGGTACCGCACCCGGCGTCGCGTCGAGAGCGGCGGCAAGCAGCACGGGGAGCTGCCGGGCAGGCTCGGCCCAACTCGACTCGGCCCAACTCGACTCGGCCCAGCTCGACTCGACAAAGACCGGGTGCGGCGTGTCGAGGCCGCCGCCCCAGCGATAGGCGGGCTCGCCCGCCTGCGCGGCACTCGCGAGCAGGACCGAGAAAAAGGCCAGGCGACGGATCATGTTGGTTGGCAGCAGGCTCCCGAAAGACCGGGCGATCCTGGCCGCTCAACCTGACGCCAACATTACCGGGAAAAACCTTGTGCTAGAAATAGTTAGGGCCGCTGCCCCGGAGGAGCAGCGGCCCTGTCGTCGCCCGGAAAGGGGCGCCTAGTAGCGGTAGTGCTCGGCCTTGAAGGGTCCGTCCTTCTTGCTGCCGATATAGGTAGACTGCTTGTCGGTCAGCGTGGTCAGCTTCACGCCGATCTTGCCGAGGTGGAGCGCCGCGACCTTCTCGTCGAGTTCCTTCGGCAGGCGGTAGACCTTCTTCTCGTACTTGGCCCCGCGGGTCCAGAGTTCCACCTGCGCCAGCACCTGGTTGGTGAAGGACGCGCTCATGACGAAGCTGGGATGGCCCGTCGCGCAGCCCAGGTTCACCAGCCGGCCCTCGGCCAGGAGCAGGATGCGCTTGCCGTCGGGGAACTCGACCTCGTCGACCTGCGGCTTCACGTTGTGCCACTTCAGGTTCTTCAGCGCGCCGACCTGGATCTCGCTGTCGAAATGGCCGATGTTGCAGACGATCGCGCGGTCCTTCATCTGGCGCATGTGCTCGACGGTGATCACGTCGACATTGCCCGTGGCGGTGACGAAGATGTCGGCGCGCTTGGCGGCGTCGTCCATCGTCGTGACCTCGTAGCCCTCCATCGCCGCCTGCAGGGCGCAGATCGGGTCGATCTCGGACACGATCACGCGCGCGCCGGCCTGGCGCAGCGAGGCGGCCGAGCCCTTGCCCACGTCGCCGAAGCCCGCGACCATCGCCACCTTGCCGGCCATCATCACGTCGGTGGCGCGGCGGATGCCGTCCACCAGCGACTCGCGGCAGCCGTAGATGTTGTCGAACTTCGACTTGGTGACCGAGTCGTTGACGTTGATCGCCGGGAACAGCAGCGTCTTGTCCTGCTCCATCTGGTAGAGGCGGTGGACGCCCGTGGTCGTCTCCTCGGTGACGCCCTTCAGGTTCTTGCCGACCTTGGCGTACCAGCCCGGCTCCTTCTTCAACCGCTCCTTGATCGCGGCGAAGAGCACTTCCTCTTCCTCGTTGCCCGGCTTGGAGATGCAGGACGGATCGGTCTGCGCCTTGATGCCCAGGTGGATCAGGAGCGTCGCGTCGCCGCCGTCGTCCAGGATCATGTTGGCGGTCTCGCCGTTCGCCCACTCGAAGATGCGGTGGGTGTAGTCCCAGTAGTCCTTCAGGCTCTCGCCCTTCACGGCGAAGACCGGCGTGCCCTTGGCGGCGATGCCGGCGGCGGCGTGGTCCTGGGTCGAGAAGATGTTGCACGACGCCCAGCGCACGTCGGCGCC
>JAEULC010000158.1 GCA_016792605.1 Rhodospirillales bacterium | reverse complement strand
GATCCGCGAGGCGGCGCGGCGCGCCCAGGCGCTGAGCTTCATCGAGCAGGCCGAGGACTGGAACGGGCGGCGCGGCTTCGACGCCCATGTCGGCGAGCGCGGCGTCAAGCTGTCGGGCGGCCAGCGCCAGCGCATCGCGCTAGCGCGCGTGATCCTGAAGGATGCGCCGATCCTGGTGCTGGACGAGGCCACTTCGGCGCTCGACAGCGAGGTCGAGGCGGCGATCCAGGAGCAGCTCGACGCGCTGATGCAGGGCCGCACGGTGATCGCCATCGCACATCGCCTCTCGACCATCGCGCGCATGGACCGACTGGTGGTCATGGACCACGGGCTGATCGTCGAGGAAGGCTCGCACCGGCAACTCCTCGAGGCCGGCGGCACCTATGCGCGGCTATGGCATCGCCAGTCCGGCGGCTTTCACGACCTGGCCCCGGACGCGCACCTGGACGTCACGCCGGAATCGGCCTAGGCGGGAATCCTGGCGATAGGGAAGATCCGTCGCCATTCGTCCTTCTGATAGGTGCCGTAGAGCAGCGGGTTCGGATCGGGCGCGGCGGCGCCGACCAGCGGCGTTACCGGCGCCGCCGCGCCGGGATTGAAGAACAGCGGGATCGAGTAGCGGTCCCTGCCGTTGCGGTTGATCACGCGGTGCGGCGTCGACGAGTAGCGGCCGTTGGTCCAGATCTGCATCACGTTGCCGATATTCACGACGAAGGTGCCGGGGATGGGTGGCGCGCCGACCCACTCGCCGCTCTTGCTCTGCACCTCCAGCCCGCCATTGTCGTCCTGCCACAGCACGGTGAAGCCGCCGGAATCGGAATGCGGCACGACACCGATGTCGTTGACGTTTTCGGGATTGTGCTGCGGCGGGTAGTGGTTGGGCTTGAGGCGCGAGGTCGAATGCTCGAACAGCTTCACGAAATGCTCGCGCCCGAGGCCCAGGGCCGCGCCGAAGCCGCGCATCAGCGCCACGCCCACGCGCTCGACCTCGGCGAAATAGTCCATCATCGCCGGCTTCAGGCCGGGCAGGCTCGCCGGCCAGCGGTTCGGTGCGTCGAACCAGACCGCGTCGTTCAACGGCCGCTCGTGCCCAACCCACAGGCCTTCCTGGTGGCTGGTGCCGGCGCGCGCCTCGCCTTCCCAGCTCCGGTAGTTCAGCGGAATGTAGCCGCGCATGCGCTGGTCGAGCGCAATCGCCAGCTTCTCCGGCTCGGGCAGGGCGAAGAACAGCTTGGTCTCGGCGACCAACCGGTCGATCGTCGCCTGGGCCACGCCATGGTTGCGGATGTAGAGGAAGCCGACGTCGCGGCACGCCCGGTCGAGCGCGGCGATGGTCGCGTCGATCGCGGACCGGCCCTCGACGAGCGCGCTGATGTCGACCACCGGGATTTCGGAGAAGTCGAGCCGACGGGAAACGGGGATCATGACACCTGCTCCTGCTGCATCCGAGGATCGCCGGCCCAGGGCCGTTGAGTCAATTCACGGCACGGCCGGCAGCGTGTCGGAAAGGGGCACCCAGCCGTCTTCCGCGCGCGCGAAGAGCGGGCATCCGTACACGCCAAGGACCTTCCCCGGCAGGCCGGGATCGGCCTTGGCCAGCGTCGCCTGCCAGCGGTTGGTCTGCTTCATCGCCACCACGATGCCCGCGAGCCCGACGCCGAGCCGGGCCAGGAGCGCCGCCGCCGCAACGATGGTCGAGCCCGTGGAGATGGCGTCGTCCACCAGCACCACCCGGCGCCCCTGGACCAGCGGCAGCAGGTTGGGGTCGAGGAAGATGCGCTTGCCCGGCGTCGGACTGGTGATCGAGGAGACGGGTTCACTGAGGTCGTCGCGGTACCAGAACTTGCGCGAATAGCCGAGCGGGACATAGCGGTCCTGGCCCAGGCCCTCTGCAACCTTGCCGGCCAGGGCCAGGCCCAGCGTCGGCACGCCCACGACGAGGTCGGGCGCCAGGGGCCGCGCCAGGGCGGCCATATGCCCCGCCAGGGCCTCCACGACGGCGTGGGAGGCCTGGTTGGCGATCAGGGAGGCCACGGCTTGCCGCCCGTCCGGCAAGGTCCGTAGCGGCAGGACCAGCACGCGGCCGCAGGGCAGGCGCACCGGGTAGCCCAGGCGGTAGGGCGGGCGATCCTGGAGGCCCTTCGGCGTACCGGCGTGGAGGTCCTGCCAATAGCCCGTCGTCGGTTCGATGAAGTCCTCGGCCACGTCCGTCCCGCCCCCGAAAGCCCGCCGTAAACCGCAAGCACCATGCCACGTCCAGGGGTGCCTTGGCCCCGGCTCCTTCCCGCCGGCGCTGCCCAAAAACTGGGCGATACGGCGAGGAATCGGCAGGTACGCCTGCCGCCTTCCTGGCCCCGGAATTGCTTTTTGCCGTGAGGAGATCGGGCTAGGGTTCCCACGGGTTATTTCGTTAACGGAAAGAGCGGGTTGCCTTGGGCATTCATGTCGCGCTGCATCACCGGACGGAGTACCGCTACGACCGGCTGATCTCGGTCGGGCCGCAGATCGTCCGCCTGCGCCCCGCCCCGCACGCCCGCACGCCGATCCTGGCCTATTCGCTGAAGGCCGATCCGGATCCGCATTTCCTGAACTGGCAGCAGGACCCGCAGTCGAACTACCTCGCCCGCTACGTCTTCCCGGAGAAGACCGACCGGCTGTGCTTCACGGTCGACCTTGTCGCCGACATGGCGGTGATCAACCCGTTCGACTTCTTCCTCGAGCCCACGGCCGAGGAGTTTCCGTTCGAGTACGACCACGTGCTGGACGAGGAGCTGGCGCCGTTCCGCAAGGCCGCGCCCGCCGGGCCGCTGCTCTCCGCCTATCTCGCCAAGGTCGACCGCCGCCGGCGGCGCACGATCGACTTCCTGGTCGAGATCAACATGAAGCTCCAGCACGACATCCGCTACATCGTGCGCATGGAGCCGGGCGTGCAGACGCCCGAGGAGACGCTGGGCCGCGCCGAGGGCTCGTGCCGCGACTCCGGCTGGCTGCTGGTGCAGATGTTGCGCCACCTGGGCTTCGCCGCGCGTTTCGTGTCGGGTTACCTGATCCAGCTCGTCGCCGACGAGAAACCGCTGGAGGGCCCCGAGGGACCGACCGCCGACTTCACCGACCTGCATGCGTGGTGCGAGGTCTACCTGCCCGGCGCGGGCTGGATCGGGCTCGACCCGACCTCGGGCCTGCTCGCCGGCGAGGGCCATATCCCGCTCGCCTGCTCGCCCGAGCCGGGCAGCGCCGCGCCGATCACCGGTGCCATCGAGAAGGCCGAGGCGGTGCTCGACTTCAAGATGTCGGTCATGCGCGTCAACGAGACGCCGCGCATCACCAAGCCCTACAGCGAGGCGAAGTGGAACGCGCTGTTCGCGCTGGGCCAGAAAATCGACGCCAGGCTCAACAAGGGCGACATGCGCCTGACCATGGGCGGCGAGCCGACCTTCGTCGCGGCCGACGATCCGGACGGCGCGGAGTGGAACACCGAGGCCTTGGGCCCGACCAAGCGGCGCTATGCCGGCAAGCTCCTGCGCCGCCTCGCTGACAAGTTCTCGCCCGGCCACCTGCTGCACTACGGGCAGGGCAAGTGGTACCCGGGCGAGCAGCTGCCGCGCTGGGCGCTCACCTGCCACTGGCGCAAGGACGGCGAGCCGATCTGGCGTGACAAGCGCCTCTTCGCGCAGGACGAGGAGAACAATCCGCACCTCAACCACGGCCATGCCGAGGGCTTCATCACCCAGCTCGCCCAGCGCCTGCAGATCGACCCGTCCTGGTGCGTGCCGGGCTACGAGGACGCCTGGTACTACCTGTGGAAGGAGCGCCGGCTGCCGGTCAATGTCGACCCGCTGAAGAGCAAGCTGAAGGACCCGCTGGAGCGCGCGCGGCTTGCCCGGGTGTTCGAGAAGGGGCTCGACGCGGTGGTCGGCTACGCTCTGCCGATCGCGCGGTCCCAGGCCAACGGCAACGGACGCTACTGGCGCAGCGGGCCATGGTTCCTCCGGCCCGAGACGATGTACCTGATCCCCGGCGACTCGGCGATGGGCTACCGCCTGCCGCTCGATTCCCTGCCCTGGGTCGCCGACAACGACTTCCCCTACTACAGCCCGGCCGACCCGATGGCGCCGCGCGACGCCCTGCCGCCGCGCCAGGCGTTCCAGAACAGGCCCTCGGTCGCGCGTGATGCGCGGGCGGGCGCCGAGAGCCAGGGCCGGCGCGAGCAGGCGCCGATGCGCCCGCTCAACGGCCAGTCCGATGCCAGCACCATCCGCACCGCGCTGTGCGTCGAGGTCCGCGACGGGCTGATGCACATCTTCATGCCGCCGCTCGAGACCGCCGAGGACTATCTCGACCTCTGCGCCGCGGTCGAGGATGTGGCCGCCGACCGCCGGCAGAAGGTGATGCTCGAAGGCTACCCGCCGCCCTACGACCCGCGGCTGCAGCATTTCTCCGTCACGCCCGATCCCGGCGTGATCGAGGTCAACATCCATCCCGCCGAGAGCTGGGAGGAGCTGGCGACCAACACGACGACGATCTACGAGGAGGCGCGTGCCACGCGGCTCGTCGCCGAGAAGTTCATGCTCGACGGGCGCCATGTCGGCACGGGCGGCGGCAACCACGTGGTGATCGGCGGCGCGACGCCGGCCGACTCGCCGCTGCTGCGCCGGCCCAACCTGCTCAAGAGCCTGCTCGGCTACTGGCACAACCACCCGTCGCTATCCTACCTGTTCTCGGGCCTGTTCATCGGCCCGACCAGCCAGCACCCGCGCGTCGACGAGGGGCGCGACGACGCGACCTACCAGCTCGAGTTGGCGTTCAAGGCGCTCGACCGCGCCGAGACCACGCCGCCCTGGCTGGTCGACCGCGCGCTGCGCGACGTGCTGGTCGACGTGACCGGCAACACGCATCGCACCGAGTTCTGCGTCGACAAGCTGTTCTCGCCCGACAGCGCCAGCGGCCGGCGCGGGCTTCTGGAGCTGCGCGCCTTCGAGATGCCGCCGAGCGCGCGCATGAGCCTGGCGCAGCAACTGCTGCTGCGCGCGCTGCTGGCGCAATTCTGGGAACATCCCTACGACCGGCCGCTGGCGCGCTACGGCACGCGGCTGCACGACGAGTTCATGCTGCCCTACTTCGTCGCCAACGACTTCGCCGACGTGCTGGACGACCTGGCGCGCGCCGGGACGGCTATGGACCCGGAATGGTTCCGCGCCCACCACGAGTTCCGCTTCCCACTGGTCGGCCAGGTCGCCTATCGCGGCATCGAGGTCGAGTTGCGCGGCGCGCTGGAGCCGTGGAACGTGCTGGGCGAGGACGGCGCCGTCGGCGGCACGGTGCGCTTCGTCGACAGCTCGGTCGAGCGGCTGCAGGTAAAGATCAACGGCGCGACCGACACGCGCCACGTGCTGGTCTGCAACGGCCGCCAGGTGCCGCTACGCGCCACCGGGCGGCAGGGCGAGTTCGTGGCCGGCGTGCGCTACCGCGCCTGGCAGCCGTCGCGCGCCCTGCATCCGACCCTGCCCGTCGACGCGCCGCTGGTGTTCGACCTCTACGACACCTGGAACGAGCGGTCGCTGGGCGGCTGCACCTATCACGTGGCCCATCCCGGCGGCCGCAACTTCGAGCGCTTCCCGGTCAATGCCAACGAAGCCGAGACAAGGCGGCGGGCGCGTTTCTTCACGATCGGGCACACGCCGGGCCGCTACGACCGGCGAATCGGCCTGCCTGCGGGCGAACTGCCGGTGACGCTGGACCTGCGCTACTCGGCCTAGTCCGGCCCGGCTTTCCGGCCTCCCCTGGCCTTTCCCGGGGTGATCGGCCAGACTTGCGCGCAATCCCGGGGGAAA
>JAEULC010000236.1 GCA_016792605.1 Rhodospirillales bacterium | reverse complement strand
AGCCAGCTCCGCAACGCCTCCGCAATGTAATAACATCCCAGGACCAGCACGATCCGGCGCGTCCACCAGTAGAACTGCTTGTCGCTCATCCGGTGCAGCACCGGCTTGGCCAGGGACGAGCCGATCACGGCGAAGACCGGCGCGGCCGCCGCCAGGCCCCACCATTCCGCGTCCAGCCCCTGCCCCGCCACGGCGCCGAAATAGGCGATCTTGAGGACGTGCGACACGCACTGCATCGCCGCCTTGGTGGCGACGGTGACGCGGCGGTCGAGCCCGCTGCGGACGAAGAACTGGTCGAGGAACGGGCCCGAGACGCCCGCCATCAGCATCAGGGCCGTCCCGGCGAAGCCGGTGTAGTAGGGCATACCGGGCTGCAGGATGCTGGGGGCATAACGCTGGGGCACGAAGAACAGGATCACCGTCGAGACGCCGAGGAGGAACAGCACCACGGTCTTCGGCGGCACGTAGCGGATAATCGCGAACAGGCCCAGGCAGGCGAGGCTAGCGACGGCGAACTTGGCGAGGATCGGCAGGTCGACATGCTGGCGCCAGAAATACACGCGCGACCCGTTCGACACGAACTGCGAAACGCCGTGCACGATCATCGCCTGCGACACCGGCAGCAGGTAGACGAGCCCGCCCATCAGGATCAGCCCGCCGGCCACCCCGAAAATGCCGGAGATGAACGAGGTGACCGTGACCAGCGCCAGGACCAGGGAGATGGCGAGCATCGACGGCGCTCAGACCTCGCGGTAGCCGCAGCGCCGGAGATGCGCGGCGAAGCTGTCGCTGAGCGCGCCGCGCCGGTGGGCGAGCTGGTGCAGGTTCAAATCGCCGCCGAAATTGACCTCGAGCAGCACCGGGCCTGACGGGGTGAGCGCCACGTCCCAGGACTGGGTGCGCACGCCGGGAAACGCCTTGGCGCCGGCCAGGCACAGCCGCACCGTCTGGTCCCACAGCGGCAGGGTGAAGCCGACCAGGTCGGCGTTGGTGTCGGGATGCTCCTCGTGCGTCACCATGTCCTCGCCGACGCCGGAGACAACGCGGCGGATCGCGCCGAGCTGCAGGTCGAGCGACGCCACCATGTTGCCCGGGCGCCAGTAGTTGTCGGCGACGTTGCAGGGCCTGGGGATCTTGGCGACCGCGCTTTCCACCGCCGCGCCACCCGGTCCTTCCAGCACCAGGAGGCGGACCGAGCCCAGCGTCTGGCCGAAGCGCTCGGCCAGCGCCGGATGCGGCGCCAGGCGCTTCTGGAACAGGTAGCCGTTGCGGCCGAAGGCGACGATGAACTGGATTACGTCGTCGACCGAGGCGCTGGCGCCGCCCTTCATCCGCACGGTCTCGCCCTCGACGCCGACCAGCTCCAGCGCGCCGATGCTGTAGATGCCGTCGATCGGCTTGGCGAAGAGCGGATAGGAGCGCGGGCTCATCAGCACGGCGCGCAGCTCGTCCTCGTGGCGCAGCGACGGCCAGAAGAAGGTGCGGCCGGTCTTCTCGAACGCCGCCACCGTCTCCGGGATCGGCAGGCCCAGGCCGCGCATGACCGTGTAGAACAGCGCCTTGTCGTGGACCGGCGCCAGCCAGCGCGGGTCGTTGCAGGCCTGGTGCATGCGGACCTGCGCCACCTTGCCGACGAAGCGCAGGCGCTCCTGCGCCGACAGCGCAGGGTCGTAGAGCCGGTAGTAGAAGAACTCGTCCCGGGTCAGCCCGCCGGGGCCCCGTGCCGCGCGGCCGGACTGCCACCACAGGCGCCGGGCGGAAAGGCCGAGGCCGATCGCGGCCAGGGTATGGCGGGGGCGCTCGACCACGACCGGGCCGTCGAGCCGGTCGCGCAGCCGGTCGGCGGCGGCGACGTTGAGCTCGGGATGCGGGCCGGCGGCAAAGGGCCGGCCGGCGGCGCCTGGGGGGCCATCGGGCATTTTCCCAGTCTAGCAAACCCCGCGGCGATGCGCCCTAGCGCAGGAATTCGGGCGAGATCAGCTTGGGCAGGAACAGCACCACGTCGGGCCACACGATCACCAATGCGAGCACGCCCAGCATCGGCAGCAGCATGATGCAGGTGTCCCTGAGCGCGTCCATCATCCGGATGCCGGCGATCGAGCAGGCGATCATCAGGCACAGCCCGTAGGGGGGTGTGACCAGGCCGAAGGCCAGCGACACGATGCCGACCATGGCGAAATGCACCGGGTCCATGCCGACCGACTTGGCGAGCGGCTGCAGGATGGTGCCGACGATGATGATCGCCGGGATGGCGTCGAGGAAGCAGCCGACGACCAGGAACACGAAGGCGATGAAGAACCCGGCGCCGACGACGCCCATGTTCCAGGTCTGTACGCCGTCCAGCAGCGCCTTGGGGATCTGGTAGTAGGCGAGCAGCCAGCCGAAGGCGCTTGCGGTGCCAACGCAGAACAGCGCGACTGCCGCCAACTTGCCGGTGTCGAGCAGCGCCAGGTAGAGGCCCTTGGCGTTCATCTCGCGGTAGACGACGATCGACAGCACGCCGGCATAGAGCACCGCGATCGCCGCCGATTCGGTCGCGGTGAACCAGCCGAAGATCTTGCCGCCGATGATGATGACCGGCGTCATCAGGGCGGGGATCGACACCAGCATCGCGCGGCCGGCCTCGGCCAGGGTCGAGCGCGGATAGGTGGGGTAGCCGCGCAGCTTGGCGTAGGCATGCACCGTCGCCATCTGCACGCCGCCGATCAAGAGGCCCGGCACGATGCCGGCCAGGAACAGGGCGCCGATCGACACGGTCAGGACCCCGCCCCACACGATCATCAGGATCGAGGGCGGGATGATGACGGCCAGCACCGCCGACACCGCCGTGATCGCGACCGAGAAGCTGTCGTCGTAGCCTTCCTTGCGCTGGGCATCGATGAAGATCTTGGACTGGCTGGCCGCATCGGCGGTCGACGAGCCCGAGATGCCGGCGAAGAAGATCGACAGCACCACGTTGACCTGCGCCAGGCCGCCGGGGAAATGCCCGACCAGGGCGCGCGACAGGCGCACCAGGCGGTCGGTGATCCCGCCGACGTTCATCAGGTTGGCGGTCAAAAGGAAGAACGGCACCGCCAGCAGGATGAACGAGTTGTAGGCGTTGAACGTCTCCTGCACGATGTTCATCGGCGAGAGATGCGGCTCGATCAGCATGATCGGCAGGCAGGCAAGCCCGAGCGCGACCGCAACCGGCACGCGCAGCGCCATCAGCCCGAAGAACACGCCGAACAGGATCATCGCCGCGACGCTCGGCGTCAGCACGGTGGCCATGGGGCTCATGGCTCACGCCCCTGCAGCACGAGGATCGCGTCCAGCATCCGCTCACCCTGGAACACCAGCCAGGTGGCTCCTGTGACCGGCCAGGCGATGTGGATCAGCCAAAGCGGCAGCTCGGCCAGCTCGGAGATGCGGTTCATCGCGAACTGGGTGAACTCGATGCCCCAGACCAGGAACACCATGCCGAAGGCCAGGACGAAGACGCCGGAGATCAGGGTGACAATCGCCTCGGCGCGCGGGCGCAGGCGCGGGAAGATGTCGACGGTGAAATGCGCGGCCTCGCGCACGCCGACATTGGAGCCGATCATGATCATCCACACGAACAGGAAGCGCGCCATCTCCTCGGTCCAAATATAGGCCGGGATGAGCTGGGTGAAGCGCGAGAAGATCTGCAGGCTGACGGGGAAGATCAGCACCGCGACGCTGGCGACGAGCAGCCAGTTCAGCGCCTGGCTGTACCAGTAGGTGACGAGGCGCCATCCGCCGGCGGGCGGCGGCGGCGTCACCGGCTCCGGCGGCGGCGCGTGCAGGGAAAGTTCGCTCATGGGACGATCCGGCGTTGGGAATGGCCCGGAAAAGAAGGCGCCGGCGGGAAGGCTTCCGTTCCCGCCGGCGCGGTACTGCTTGGGCGATCCGCCGGCTACTTGATCGCGTTGATCTTCGCCAGGATCTGGTCGGCCTCGATCTCCTTGGCGTAGGCCGCCATGACCGGATCGACCAGCTTCTTCATCGCCTCGCCGTCCTTGAAGGCGACTCGCTTCAGCTTGCCAGCCTTCTCCAGCGCCTCGAGCTTGGCGGCGTCCTCGCTCGATTCGATCTGGCGGCCATAGGCGCCAGCTTCCTTGCCCGCCTTCATGATCGCCGCCTGCAGGTCGGCCGGCAGCTTCTTGAAGGTCTTCACCGAGAAGCACAGCGGCCGGATCGTGATCGCGTGCTGGGTCATGTTGAGCTGCGGGGCGACTTCGAAGAACTTCATCTGCTCCACGCCCGCCGCCTCGTTCTCGCCGGCCTGGATGACGCCGTTCTGGATGGCGTTGTAGACCTCGTTGTAGGCGATGACCGTCGGCGCCATGCCGACCGCGGCGAAGGTCTTCGACCAGATCGGCGCGCCCTGGACGCGGACCTTGAGGCCCTTGAGCTCGGCCAGGCTCGTGGCCGGCTTGGTCGAGAAGATATTGCGCGTGCCGCCGCCGGCATAGCCGATCAGCATCACGTCGGCCTTCTGCGCCACCTCGTCGGCGACCGGCTTCAGCACGTCGGCGTCGAGCACCTTGTTCCAGTGCGCCAGGTCGCGGAACAGGAACGGCGCGTCGATGAACGGCGCCGCCTTGGAGAAGGTGGACATGTGCGCCGGCGAGACGATCGCGTAGTCGACCGCCTTGCCCTGCGCCATGTACTCGAAATACTGCTTCTCGAGGCCGAGCTGGCTGTTCTTGTGCAGTACGAAGTTGATCGGCTTGCCGTAGTACTGCTTCACCAGCTCCTCGAACTTCACCATCGCCTTGGTGAAGGCGTGGTCGTCGTTGAACTGCGATGCGCCGTTGAGCGTGATGGTCTGCGCCGAGGCGGCGCCGGCGATGCCGAACGCGACCGCGAGCGCGGCCACGCCGGACAGGAGATTCCTGCGTTCCATACGTTTCCTCCCGAGTGAGGGCTCGTGTTCTTGATACGGAGACGGCGCCATCACGGCGCCGTCTCCAAGCCCACTTGTCACTATATGGAAGGAGTGCCGGGCGGCAACCGGTTTCTGTCTCGGGAGAAGTACGGTCGCGCGGACCGCCGGCAACGCCCCTGGCACCCGCCTACTGGATCATCCCCGCCGCCTGCTGCGCCGCGCGCTCGCGCTCGGCGTAGGGGTTGTAGACCGGGGGATTGCTCGCGGCGACGCTGCTCACGGGCGGATTGCTCGCGGGCGGCGTGTAGTAGGTCGGCAGCGCCGGGGCTGCCGCTGCCGGCGCGGCGTTCGCATTCACGACCGTCGCGTAAGGCTTCGCAGGCGCCGGTTGCGGCGCGTAGTAGTTGGTCGTGCCGGGCTGCACTGCGGAACCCTGCGGCGCGGGGTAGGCCTGCCGGGGCGCCGGGGCCGCGGCGCTGACGTAGTTGGGATCGGGCGCTTGCTGCGGCGCGTAGTAGGTCGTGTTCGGCGTGTAGGCCGAGGGCGGGTAGTAGCTCGTCGGCACCGGGGCCGGCGCGTAGTAGTAGGCGGGCGGCGGGTAGTAGGCCGGCGCGTAATACGCGGCGGGCGGGTAGTAGTAAGCGGGCGGCGGTGCGTAGTAATAGGCCGGAGCGTAGCTGCGCTGCGTCGACAGGTAGGCTAGGCCGCCGAGGGCCGCGACGCCGAGGCCGAACGCCGCCCACTGGCCGCTGCTGCAGCAGCCGTGGCCGCCGTGGTAGCCGCCCCGATAGCCGCCGCGATAGCCGCGCCCGCCGGCGAACGCATCCGCGCTCGTCACCAGCACCAGCGCCGCGACACCACTCGCCAGCGCCAGCCTCTTGCCCACGTTTCCAACGCGCATCTCTTGCTCCCGAACTGCGCCGGCCAAAAAAAATCCCGCACGCCGGCGTCAGCATATTACCCCGGCCAACCTGAACGCCACCTGAACGGCGTTAACCTATTGCTGGGCCTGGGGAAAAACCGGCGGCGACATGCGGTCGACTGGCCGCTTGGCCCAGTCGCGGCCCGGGGCGCCCTCCAGCGACTTCGCCTGCGCCTCCTCCAGCGCCGAGAGCGCCGCCTCGACATCGATCTTCAGCACCTTGCCGTCGCGCACCACCTGCTCGCCGTCGACGAAGACGTCCCGAATCGCGCGCTCGCCCGCCGAGTAAACCAGGCTGCGCAGGGGCTCGCGCGCCGGCCGCATGTAGGGATGCTTCAGGTCGACGATGGAGAAGTCGGCCTTGGCGCCGACGGCGAGGCGGCCGAGATCGGGCCGGCGCAGGATGGTCGCGCCACCGACCGTCGCCGCGGTGAACGCGTCCTCGGTCGAGACCGCCTTGAAATTGCCGGCGACGATGCGGCCCGCGTAGCAGGCGGTGCGCAGCTCGTCGATCATGTTGTGCGGGAAGGTGTCGGTGCCGATGCCGCAGGTGATGCCGGCGGCACGGTAGCGCCCCAGCGTGTTGAGCGCGATGCCGCGGCGCGCGAAGACGACCGGACAGTGCGCGACCTGCGCGCCCGAGGCCCTGAGCCGCGCGAAGTCGTCGGCGTGCGGCCACTGGATCCAGGGATGGTCGTTGAGAAAGATGCCGTGGGCGATGACGAGGTCCGGTCCGAGCAGACCGATGGAATCCAGCCACTCGATCGGCGTCCTGCCGTGGCGCCGCGTGATCTCGCCGAACTCGACCAGGCTCTGCGCCGCGTGGAGCTGGATCGCCTGGCCGCGCTTGCGTCCCTCGGCCAGCGCATCCTTCAAGAGCCCTTCGGTGCAGGTGTCGATCTGCGACGGCGCCAGGATGCCGGAGACCCGGCCCGATTGATGCTGCGCCGCGCGGTCGATGGTCTCCAGCGCGGTCTGCATCGCCTTCTCGCCGGCCTTCTCGTCCCACTGGTAGCTGACCGAGTGGCCGTCGTCGGTGCGCCAGCTCGCCGAGCGGAACATCGGGCACAGCACGGCGCGGATGCCCGTGGCGGCCAGGTCGTCGGCCCAGCCCGGCCTGGGGAGCGACAGGTCGCATATCGTCGTCACGCCGCTCTGCAGCAGTTCGGCCATCGCAACCTGTTGCGCCGCGCGCACGCCCTCGGGCCCGAAGCGCAGGAAGATCGGCATGAACTCGTAGAGCGAACTCTGCCCCAGGCCGGGGCTGCCCAGCTCCTCCAGCAACCCCTTATTGCCCGGCTCCGAGCTCGGATGGGAATGCACGTTCACGAGACCCGGCAGCAACATCTTGCCCCGACCGTCGACCTCGCGATCCGCCTTGCCCTCGTAGCGCCCGCCGACCTGCAGGATCGCGTTGCCACGAAACGCCAGGTCGCCGTCGGTCAGGTATTCGTGCGTCTTTCGGTCCGCGTTCCACGCCAGGATGCGCCCGGCGTTGCGGATGACGGTCGTCTGATCGGCCATGCTGCTCTCCCCTCGCTTGCGCGCGAGGGTACTACGCCGGCGCCTTTTCGTGCATCAGGCGATCGACCGCACCGGCACGCGGGTCCGCCTGACGCTTCAGCGCGACCTTGTCGATCTTGTCCGAGCCGGTGCGCGGCAGGAGCGCGTCGTGGTACTGGATGAAGCGCGGCACCTTGAACGCCGACAGGTTCGCCGCACAGTGCGCCCAGATCGCCTCGGGCGGCAGCGTCCGCGGCGTCGCGCCGTCCTGCAGCGAAACGTGGATCTTCACTTCCTCGCCGCGCAGCTCGTCGGGCACGCCGACGCAGGCGACCTCGGCGATGCCGGGAAGGCTCGCCACCACCGCTTCGACCTCCAGCGCGGCGACGTTCTCGCCGGCGCGCTTGATCATGTCCTTGATGCGGCCGACGATGTAGTAGTTGCCGCGCTCGTCCTGGCGCGCCAGGTCGCCGGAGCGGAACCAGTCGCCGTGGAACGCGGCGGCGGTTGCCGCGGGGTTGCGGTAGTAGCCCTGCAGCATGCCGGGCCCGCGGAACTGCAGCTCGCCGGTCTCGCCCGGCGGCAGGGCGTTGCCCTCGGCGTCGGCGATGCGGCACTGGCGGAACGGCGTCGGCAGCCCGACCGAGCCCGAGCCGACCATGTCGACCGCCTCGAGCGGCACCGACAGGCCGGCGCCGATCTCGGTCATGCCGAAGGCCTCGCGCGCCACGAAGTCGAAGCGCTCCTCCAGCGCCGCCTGGCTGTGCTTGGAGAAGCCGTAGATGCTGACGCGCGTGATCTCGTTCTGGCGGTCGAGCGGATGCGGCGGCTGCTTGAAGGCGGCGCCGGGGAACAGGCAGAAATTGATCCGGTAGCGCCGCACCCAGTCCATGAACTTGGAGCCGCTCTGCCTGGCCGCGACGTAGAGCGTGCCGCGCTGATAGAAGGCGAAGAGCACCAGCCATTGCGGCGTCATGTAGAAGAATGGCGTCGGCGCGAGCGCGCGCGGGTAGGACTGGTCGTCGCCCGCCGAATGCGCCTTGGCGACCTGCAGCCAGTAGCGGTGGGACAGGAGGCAGCCCTTGGGCAGGCCGGTGGAGCCGGACGTGTACTGGATGTTGATCAGGTCATCGAGCGCCGGCGCCGGGATCGCGGGCGGCTCGGCGGAGAAGCCGTCGACGAGGTCGCGCCAGCGGCGCTGCCCCTCCCCCGCCTCACCGACGACGACGATGCGCCCCGCGATGCGCGGCAGGGGCTGCGCCACCGCGGCAAGGATCGGCAGGAACTGCTCGTGGATGACCAGGTAGGCGGCCTCGGCGTCGTCGAGCGCGTGGTGCAGCTCGCGCGCGGCGGAGCGAGTGTTGACCGGCACGGTGATCGCGCCGAGCCGGGCGAAGGCCAGCCAGGTCAGCGGCCATTCGGGAATGTTGGGCAGCATGACCGCGACATGCGTGCCCCGGCCGATGCCGATCGACATCAGCCCGTTTACCAGGCGCCACACCGTCTCGCGCAGACGGCGGTAGGTGAATTCCGCGCCGGTCTCGATGAAGTGCAGCGCCACATGGTCCGGCACGGCATCGGCCGCCGCGTCGAGCAGCGCGCCGATATTGGCCGGCAGCGGCTCGGCCTCGATCCGCCGCGTGCGCTCGGCGAAGGGTGCGATCGGGCGGGACAGCACTTCGGCTTTCGACATGGCGGTCGGGCTCAGCAAGAAAAGAAAGCGGAGGCGGACGGCCGCCTCCGCGCCAGAGGGATAGGCGTTACTTCTGCAGCATCCAGCGCGCCCAGCGCTCCTGCACCGCCGGACCGTTCGCCTTCCACCAGGCGAGGTCGGTCCAAAACTGCTTGGGCAGGTTTTCCGGGCTCGTCGGCAAATACGGGATCAGCTTGGCGTCGGTGTACTTGATCGCGTCGAGATTGAGGCCCGGATAGCCGATGATGTTGGCGTAGACCCCCTGCGGCTGGGCCTCCGCGACCAGCGCCAGGAACTTCTGTCCCCAGTAGGCGTCCTTGCTGCCCTTCGGGATGCCGAAGGACGATTCCTTGATCGCGGCCTGGTTCCACTCGATCAGGATCGGCGCCTTCTGGTCGATCAGCACGTAGTAGCGGCCGTTCCAGGCCGTGCCCAGCACGGCTTCCTTGTCG
>JAEULC010000053.1 GCA_016792605.1 Rhodospirillales bacterium | reverse complement strand
GGCGCCCAGCACGGGCTTCCGCAGCTCCACCAGCTCGCGCAGGATCGCGCCCCAGCCGATGCCGCGATGCTGCTTGATGAAGAAGTCGCGCCCGCCGCGGCTGAAGCCGACCGTGCGCCGGCCCTCCTTGGCGCGATGGACCTGGCCGTCGATCGCCATCAATGCGTCGAAGCTGCGCTCAGCCGGATCGAGCAGGGCGGCGAAGCCGGGGTCGAGGAAGAATTCGTCCTTCACGACGAGGGCACCTCGCGCGCCCAGCGGTCGACCAGCGCCACGGACTCGGCGATGCCCTGGCCGAAGCCGGGCGCGCTGGCCGCATAGGCGAGCGCGTTGCGCGACCAGGGCGCGGTCGGCAGCGCGTCGAGCATCTCCGCCAGCGCCGCGTCGAGCGCCCTCTGGTCGAACGGTTCGGGCAGCACTCGACCGGCGCCGGCGCGCTCGACCTCGGGCGCGTAGCCGGCGACGGCCGAGCAGAGAATGGGCAGGCCTTGCTGGATCGCCTCGACCAGCACCTTGCCAGCCATCTCGACGCGCGCGGGATGGATCAGCAGGTCGCAGGCGCGCATGAGGTCGGGCAGGTCGTCGCGCGGACCCAGGAACACGGCGCGCTCCGCCCCGCGCGTGCGCCGCAGCCAGCCCGCGTCGGCCGCACCTGCGACGATCAGCATGGTGCGCGCGCGCAACGCCGGTGGCAGCCGGTCGATCGCCTGCAGCGCCCGGTCCGCACCCTTGGTGCGCAGGCTGGCGGCGACCAGCAGCACGGCCAGCGTGTCGGCGCGGAATCCCAGCTGCTCCCGCACGCTGCGGCGATGCGCCGGCGTCCAGGGCGGGCCCGGTGCCGCCTCGGGCAGGATCGGCGATACTTGGTGGAAGCGACTATCGGGCGTCGCGTAGTGCCGCTGGATGGCCGCGCGCTCGTCCGGCGCGATCAGGATGACGCGCGTCGGGCTTTCCGTGCCGTAGACCGCGCGCTCCATCGCCAGGCCGGCGCGGACGCGCGGCAGCAGCTTCGCTAGGGGGCTGCGCTGCGCCACGCGCTCGGCCAGGCAGCGGTCGGCGGCGAAATAGGCGTCGAGACCGGGCATGCGGTCGAAGCCGAGCACAAAATCGTAGCTCTCGGCTGCGCGCTTCGCCGCGACGGCCTCGGCGAAGGCCCAGGCCTTCGCGTGGTTGGTCAGGCCGCTGACGGGCAGTTCCTCCACCGCGATGCCGGGCGGCCGGGGCCCTGCCCATCGGCGGGTCAGGACCGTGACGTCGTGGCCGAGCCTGGCGAGCCCCGCCGCGATCGCCGCGCAGTCGCGCTGCGCGCCGCCGTGCGGAAACCAGGTCTGGATCGCGAGGGCGATGGTCATCGCGCGCGGATCGCTCAGGCGGCCTGCGCCATCGTCGCCGCCAGCCTGTCCCAAACCGCCGCCGGCTCCAGCGCGTCGAGGCAGGGCGAGGCAGCATGGGCGTTGCCGGTGTAGTTGCAGATCTTGTTGCGGCAGGGCACGCAGGGCTTGGTCGCCAGCAGGCGCTCCTGCCTGGCACCCATCGTGCCGGTGCGGCCGGGCTCGGTGGAACCGTATAACGTAACGGTGGGGATCGACAGCGCCGCGGCGAGATGCGCAAGCCCGGTATCGACCGCGACCACGCCGGCGGCCCGCGCCAGTATGCCCGCCATTCGCTCCAGGTTGGCCGGTGGCAGCACTTGGGTACCCGGGGCGCCCTCGGCTATGGCCTCGGCGCGAACGCGCTCCTCGCGGCTCTGCCAGGGCACGCAGACATTGTGCCCTGATCCTGCCGCAATCCTGGCCAGGCCGCGCCAGCGCTCCGGCGACCAGCGCTTGGTGTGCCACTTCGTGCCGTGCAGCAGCAGGACGAAGGGCTGCGGCAGGTCGGAGGGCGGCAGGCGGTCGCGCGCGACGCCGTAGTTCGGCAGCCCGGATGGTACGTTATAGCCTAACGCCTGCGCGAACAGCGTCCGCGTGCGCTCGATCGCGTGGCCGCTGCGCGCGACGTTATAGCGTTGGTCGTAGGCGAGCGGCGCCAGCTTCTCGCGGCACGAGGCGAGGTCGTAGCCGTGCTTTGGCCCGTCGGCCATCCAGGTGATGACGCCGCTCTTGTAGAGGCCCTGCGCGTCGACGACCGCGTCGTAGCGTCGATCGCGGATGCGCGCGCGGAACTTCGCCAGCGCACCGCCAAAGATTCCCTGCAGCGGACGGAAGCGCCAGTGGCGATAGGCGACCGGAATGACGCGGTCGACGGCGGGGTGCCAGCGCGGGATCGGCGCCAGGTCTTCCTCGACCACCCAGTCGAACGACACGCCGGGAATGGCGCGCGCCGCATCGGTCAGCGCCGGCAGGGTGTGGATCACGTCGCCGATCGACGAGGTCTTGACGACCAGGACCTTCACGCATCCTCCAGCGCCGCGATCACGCGCACGGGTTCGAGCTGCTTCAGGCAGTTCAGGTGCCCCAGCGGGCATCGCCTCTGGTAACAAGGGCTGCAGGCCAGGGCAAGCGACAGGGCCCTGGCCGCGGGCGCGCCGGCGGGTGGCAGGGGCGGGGTCATGTCGGGGCTCGACGAGCCGTAGATCGCCACCACGCGGCGGCCGAGCGCGGCGGCGACATGCATCAGGCCGGAATCGTTGGTGACGACGGCGTCGGCGAGCGACAGCAGCGCCACGGCCTGCGCCAGGTCGGTGCGCCCCGCCAGCACGACCGCGCCCGGCGCCGCGTCGGCGACCTCCTGCGCGATCGCGCGGTCGCCCGGTCCGCCGAAGAGCCACGCCTGGCCGCCCTTCGCCAGATGCGTGCGCGCGACCTCGGCGAAATACGCGGCGGGCCAGCGCTTGGCCTCGCCATACTCCGCGCCCGGGCACAGCGCGAGCAGCCTGCCGGCGGGACGCTGCAGTCCTAGCGCCGCCAGCGCGCCGTCGGCCGCGCCCGGCGGCAGGGACAGGCGTGGCGGCGCCGGCGGCCCGTCGCCGGCCAGCGCCACGAAACGGTCGACCGTGCGCGGCAGCGCCGCCTTATCCAGCCGGCGCGCATCGGTGAGCAGCACGGAGCGCCCCTCCCCGGCATAGCCGATGCGCGTGGGGATGCCGGCGAACCAGGGCACCAGCGCCGACTTCAGCGAGTTCGGCAGCAGGATCGCGCGGTCGAAACCGGCGCGGGCGAGGTTGCGCCCGATGCGCCGTCGCTCCAGCAGCTCAAGCTCGCCATGCCCGAAGGGCAGGGCGATCGCCTCGTCCACCTCCGGCATGAAGCGCAAGAGCGGCAGGGTCCAGGGCGGCGCGGCGACAGCCAGGCGCCGTTCCGGCGCGTCGGCCTTCAGGCGCTGGAACAGGCTGTGCGCCAGCACCATGTCGCCGATCCAGGCCGGTCCGATGACGAGGGTGCCCGCCATGGCGCGCCCTATCGCGGCGTGGCGACTTCCAGCGCCACGCGCGGATGGTCCGAGGCGCCGTTGTCGCAGCGCGACGCGTCGAGCGCCTTCAGCCCCTTGGCGATCACCCACTCGACCTTGCCAGGCAGCTCGGCGGGCGGCTTGGCGCCGTTGGTGCCGACGATGCCGGGCGTCGCCAGCAGGCGCGCGATGTCCGGGTGCTCCGGCCCGGCGTTCAGGTCGCCGATCAGCACCGCCGGCTCGCGCAGCGTGCGGAACATCGCGATCACGGCGGCGAGCTGGATCTCGCGGTCGGCGCGGGTGTCGACATGGGCGACCAGCACGGCGACGCGTCCCGAAGTAAGTACAAGATCGGCCAAGAGCATGTTGCGGTGGCTGTCGCTGTGCTGGCGCGGCAACTGGATGCGCAGCCACTCGCTGACCGGGATCTTTGTCAGCAGCGCGTTGCCGAAATGCTCGCGGCCCCAGCGCCGCTCGGTGGGCGCGAACAGGTAGCCCATGCCGAGCTTTTCGGCCAGCGTCTCGGCCTGGTCGCGGTCGCGCCCGTACCAGGCGCTGCCGCGGACCTCGTTCAGCCCGGCGACGGTGATGCCCTTCAGGCACGCCGCCGTGCGGTCGAGGTCGCGCTGGTCGTCCAGCCCGCGGCCGGTGCGGATGTTGTAGTTGGCGAAGACCAGCCGGTCGCCGGTCGCGACGGGCTGCAGGCCGATGCCGGCGATGCCGAACCCGGTCGCCGGCCCCGCGGGGCCACGGATCGACCCGATCCAGACCGACAGCGCGATTGCGGCCACGAGAACGCCACCGCCCGCGGCCAGGACCAGCCGGCGGCGCGTCCTGGTCATCTGCAGGTCCCGAGATTGCTCTCGACCAGCCGGTACGCGACCGTGATCTCGCGCTTGCGGGCGAGCGCGGTGTCGGAATAGGGCACGACGGCGCTGACCACGGCCGGCGCAGGACCGTCGGGCACGGCGGTGCCGGTGGCGTGGCGCGCCAGCGCGCTCAAGCGCGCCGGCAGGCGCTGGCCCTGCTCGGCATGCCACACGACCAGGCATTGCGCGCGCTCAGGCCCCTGCGGTGGGCGGAACAGCGGATAGCGCGCCGCCATCACCCGCGCCTCGGGGAACTGCACGCGCATGTTGCCGGCGAGGTATTCGTCGTCGGCCAGGATCGTGCCCTTGCCGGCGAAGCCCGCGGCGCTGAGCTTCGCCGCGATCTGCGGGTAGGGCGCCTGCAGCCGGCAGGTCTTGCAGTAGGCCGGGCCGACGAAGATCTGCTGGATGCGAAGCTGCACCACCATCACGAACACGGCGAGCAGCAGCGCGCCCATGAAGCGGAACCGGCGGGGCGGAAAGCCGGCGCGGTCGATGCGGCGGAACAGGTAGAAGGTCAGCGGCCAGAACACCGGGTAGAGCCGGAAGTGCGAGAACTCGGCGATGCCCAGCGTGACCAGGAACAGCAGCAGGAGCCCGATCGCGACCAGCGCGTAGGTCAGGATCAGGCGCTCGTCGGGATCGGCGCCCAGCCGCGTCGCGGTGCGCGGCACGATCAGCGGCACGAACAGCCACAGCGGGAAGATGCTGAGGATGGCGGCGGCGGCGAGCGACATCAGGCCGCGGACGATCCGCGTGCCGAACGTCGCCTCGAGCCCGGAGCGCAGCTCGACGTCGAGCGAGGCCAGCGCCTCGTAGATATGCGTGGCCAGCCAGTACCCGTAGGGAAAGAACACGATCATCGCCGCGCCGATCGACAGCGCCAGCTTGGTGTCGGTCACGGTGCGGGCATGGCGCGGGTCGAGGCGCAGCGCGAAGCCCAGCGCCACGATGCCGATCAGCAGGTAGAGGCTGGTCAGCAGCGCAAGCCCGGCCAGTACGCCGAGCAGCACGTAGTCGAGCCAGCGCCGTGTCCCTTCCATGCGCAACGCCTGCCACAGGATCGCCAGCATGATCACGGTGGCCAGCAGGCCGTGGGTGTCGGCCTCGTGGATGCGCCAGGCCAAGGGATAGATCAGCAGCGGGGAGAAGCCGCACATGAAGCGCGTGCGCTCGTCCCGCACGAAGCGGCCGGCGACGCTGTAGGTCATCGCATGGATGGCAAAGAGCAGCGTGTACTTGACGAAGGCGGCTGCCGCGATCGTCGGCCCCAGGACCTTGGTCGCGCCCCAGACCAGCCAGCTGTAGAGCGGCTGCTGGACCACGTCGTAGCCGGCGACCAGCGCCTGCGAGAAGAAGAGCTGGTCGACGTCGTCCGACCCTGCCGTCGCCGTCAGCCAGGGCCGCAGCAGCACATGAACCAGGTAGAAGCCGGTCAACAGCGCGAAGAAGCCCGGCGCGCGCCAGAGCGGGGCGACCGTCGGCGCGCCGAGCGTCGGCGGGCCAATCGTCGACGACGGGGCGGTGGCGGTCACTTGCGGGCGGTCCTTTCCGGCGCTCGGGCTTTTCGCGGCGCGATGCTGGCTGTCGCATTATCGGCGGGCCGGAGGTAAGTCAAGCAACCCACTGGAGGATTGCCCCGATGCCCGGTCTTCGATCACCCGCGCTGCGCCGCTCCTGGCTGTTCGTTCCCGGCGCCGACCCCAAGGCGCTCGCCGAGGCTGCGAATTGCGGCGCCGACGTGCTGATCCAGGAGCTCGAGGACTTCACCGCCCCGGCCAGACGTCCTGACGCCAGGCGACTGGCGGCGGAGACCTACCGGCGCTGGCACCAGGCAGGCCGGATCGTCGCCGTGCGGGTGAACCCGCTGGCCGGCGACGGCATGGCGGACCTCGAGGCGGCGATGGCGGCGCGGCCCGACGTGGTCATGCTGCCCAAGGTCGACCGGCCGGCGCATGTCATCGAACTCGCCGCCGCGGTCGAGCGGCTGGAGCGCCGGCACGGGATTCCCCTGGGCACTACCGAACTCGCGCCCAATGTCGAATCGGCGAAAGGGCTCAACGCCACGGTGGCGATCGCCACCGCCAGCCCGCGCGTCGTCGCCTGCCTGGTGGCGTCGGAGGACATGGCGGCCGACCTCGGCGCCGAGCGCGGCCGCGACGGGCGCGAGCTCGACTATGTGCGGGCGAAGTTCCACGCGGATTGCGTCGCCGCCGGGGTCGTGTCGATCGACTGCCCCTACACCTGGCGCGACGCGGAAGGGCTCATCGCCGACATCGAGCATGCGCGGCGCCTGGGCTACCGCGCCAAGAGCCTGGTCGTGGCCGAGCACGCGAAGCTGGTGAACCGGGTGCTGACGCCGTCCGACGACGCGGTAGCTAAGGCGCGCCGGGTGATCGCGGCCTTCGAGCAGGCGCGCGGCAGCGGCCTCGGCGGGGTCGAGCTGGACGGCTCGATGATCGAGCTGCCGATCTACCTCAACGCCAAGCGGCTGGTGGCGCGGGCCGAGGCCCTGGCAGGGGCGGGCTGAAAGCAAAACGCCCCGCCGGTGAGGGCGGGGCGGGGCGTTTCGCGCGACGAGTCGCTAGAGGCTAATTCACCTCGCGCCAGGTGCCGTCGGCCTGGCGGCACGCGGTGCCGGTCGACTGGTAGTTCTGGCCGCCGATATTCGTCGTCTTGGTGTATTGGCGGCAGTAGCTGGTGTCGTAGCCTGCGCCCGCCACCGGGGCCGGGGCCTGATACGCGGGAGGAGGCGGCGCATAGGCTTGCGGCGCGGCCTCGTAGACCGGCGCGGCGGGCTGGTAGGCAGGCGCCGGCTGGTACGCGGGCGCCGGGGCATAGGCCGGGGCAGGCTGGTAGGCCGGGGGCGGGGGAGGCGGCGGCGCGGGCTGCTGGTAGTAGGTCTGCGCCGGGGGCGGGTTGTCCTTCTTGCCATAGAGATGGCCGCTCAGCGCGCCCACGCCCAGGCCCAGGATGCCACCCACGGCCGCGCCCTTGGCGCCGCCCAGGCCGTAGCCGATACCCGCGCCGGCGGCACCGCCGACGCCCGTGCCGAGCAGCGTGCTGTCCTGCGCCATCGCCTGGTTCGCGCCCAGCGCCACACCGGCGGCCAGGGCCGCAGCCGCGATAAACTTGCCGAAGCGCTTCATTCTAGGCCTCCATCAGATCCGCTTTGTTGGGGCCTGTATAGCATCCGTGTCCCGCCCCATGGAGTGACCCCAATCACAGGGCCGGCTCCGCATGAACCACTATCTAGCGCACGATTTCTGAACCGACCCTGAACATGGGGTTTAGTCGTTAAAAAACAAGGGCGTCGCTGCCATGGCCAGCGACGCCCTGATTCGCGTTTGGGTGGCGGCTAGTTCTGCGGACGCGGCGCCGGGCGATACGGGTCGTGCTGGTAGCCCTGGCGCTGCTGGGCGCGATAGGCTTCCTTGCGCTTGTCGTCCTCGTCGCCGATCGCATGGCCCGAGCCCGCGCCGACGCCGGCGCCGACCAGGCCGCCGACGACCGCGCCCACCGGGCCGCCGAGCGCGAAGCCGATGCCCGCGCCGGCACCCGCGCCTGCGCCCGCGCCGAGCAGCGTGCTGTCCTGCGCCTGGGCGTGGTTGATCCCGGCCGTGCCGGCGAGGCCGGCCACCAGGGCGAGGGCGGCCAGGGTATGGGTCACTTTCGTCATGGTTACCTCCGTTGATCTCGTGCCTGACTGGCAGGCTGCGGGGACAACGGTGCCGGCCCGGCGCGGTTCCATCCCGGCCATGGCCCTGCCCGGGAGAACTACCCGGTAAGAATCGACGGCGCGGGGCGAATTTGTCATGATCGTGCCGCCGGATGACCAAAAGGGTCCGGCGGGGGCTGAGGGACATCAGAGGGAGACCGTAGGGATGACGACTTGGCGGCAGGGCGCCCGCGCGGCGCTGTTCGCGTCGGGGATGGCGTTGGCGGCGTCGGCGGTGCAGGCGCAGGACTTCGTGCCGGCCCTGGTGTTCGACATGGGCGGCAAGTTCGACAAGTCCTTCAACGAGGCGGCGCATAACGGCGCGCAGAAGTACAAGAAGGACAGCGGCGTCGACTACCGCGAGTTCGAGGTCACCAACGAGACCCAGCGCGAGCAGGCGCTGCGCAACATGGCGCGCCGTGGCGCCACCATCGTGGTCGCGATCGGCTTCGCCCACGCCACGCCGCTGCAGGTCGTGGCCAAGGAATTCCCGAACGTGAAGTTCACGATCATCGACGGCGTGGTCGAGCTGCCGAACGTGCAGTCCGTGCTGTTCAAGGAACAGGAAGGCTCCTACCTGGTGGGCATGCTGGCGGCGATGACGTCGAAGACCGGCAAGGTCGGCTTCGTCGGCGGCATGGACATCCCGCTGATCCGCGCCTTTGCCTGCGGCTACAAGCAGGGCGCGCAGGCGGTGAACGCCAAGGTCGAGGTGTTCGAGAACATGACCGGCACCACGCCGGCGGCCTGGAACGACCCGACCAAGGGCAGCGAGCTGGCGCGCAGCCAGTTCGACCGCGGCGCCGACATCATCTACGCCGCCGCCGGCGCCACTGGCCTCGGCGTGCTGCAGTCGGCCAAGGACCTGGGCAAGCTGTCGATCGGCGTCGACAGCAACCAGAACCACCTGCACCCGGGCAGCGTCCTGACCTCCATGGTCAAGGGCGTGGACGTCGCGGTCTACAACGCCTTCAAGGACGCCAAGGCCGGCACCTGGAAGGCCGGGATCCAGAACCTCGGCCTGGCCGAGAAGGCCGTGGGCTGGGCGCTGGACCAGAACAACCGCAAGCTCGTCTCGGCCGACGCCGAGAAGAAGGTCAACGACGCCATGGCCGACATCGTCTCGGGCAAGATCAAGGTCGTCGACTACCGCGCGGGGAACAGCTGCCCGGCGAAGTGATCCTGCTGCGCGCGGTGTCCCGCTCTGCACTTTTCAGTCCCCCTCTCCCGTCAAGGGAGGGGGGACAAAAGTTCGTGCGAGTTCGCTCGTGACCCCGGCCGTCGAGCTGCGGGGCATCGACAAGCGCTTCGGGCCCGT